>NZ_JBHWMB010000087.1:22825-29976 GCF_042730015.1 Streptomyces sp. NPDC059957
GGTTTGATAGGGGGGGAGGGGGGGGGAAGAAGCACTGTTTGGGTGTGGGGGTGGGCGGGTGGCAAGGAACAACACCCCACCCCCTCTGCCCCCCCCCCCCCTTTTGGGGCTCCCCCCCCCCACCACTCGGCCACAGGAGTGCGCGTGTATCGAGCTGTTGATGCAGCAGCGGTCCGGGCATCGGCCTGGGAGCCCGACCGCCGGCTGACCTGGCCCGACCTCACCAGTCCGGCCGCAGGCCCGGGAGCATGGCGGGCATGGCTGGACCAGGTCTGGGAGACCGACGGCTTCCCGGCGGCGGTGACCGCCGCGAGTCCGGACCTGGCGGACCGGGTCGGACAGATCCGGGATGGCCGCCCCCTTCCCACCCGCGATGTACGGCGTACGGTCCTCTCGGTCCTGCGCTACATGCTGCGCGCGAGCGGGCGAGCCACTCCCTTCGGACTGTTCGCCGGCTTCGCCGCCGCCCACTACGGCGCGAAACCGGCGTTGGCCGTAGGCGTCGGGCACCAGGCCATCGCCAAGCCCAACGCGACGTTCCTCAACGCCCTGGTCGCCCGCTTCGAGGCAGACCCGGCGCTGCGTTCCCATTTGCTGCTGGTCGCCTCTTCCCTCGCCGTCGAGCGCGATGGGCACGTGGTGATCGAGCACCGGCATCCCACCACAGCAAACGGCGCGCCCGAACACGTACGGATACGGCTAACCGGGCCGGTCCGAGCAGCCCTGGAAGGCGCCCGGTCTCCGATTCGGTGGAGCGACCTCGCAGCGCAGCTGTCCGCCGCCTTCCCCCGCGCGGACACCGCCGCGGTGACGGCGCTCCTTGCGGGGCTCGTTGAACAGCGGGTCCTACTCACGTCTGCACGGGCACCGATGACGGCCGCCGATCCGCTCGCCGCTCTCCTCGACCACGTCGAGAAGTACGCCCCGCGAGAAGGTCGGCAACCAGCACTCGACCTGCGGGTGGACTGGAGCCTGACGATCCCCGAGACCGTGACGCGCGAGGCGGAATCCGCAGCGTTCGCCCTGTCCCGGCTGGCTCCCCGTGCCACCCTCAGCGGCTGGGACGAGTGGCACGCCCGGTTCCTCGACCGGTACGGACCGCGGGCCGTCGTCCCCGTGGTGGACGCCATCGATGCCCTCGGCTACCCGCCCAGCTACCGCGGGTCCACCGACGCCACGCCCTCCCCCACGCCTGACCGCGAAAGCCGCCTCCTGAAGCTCGCCTTCGGTGCCGCGATGCAGCGGCGCCTCGAAGTCGTACTCGACGACGCGATGATCGAGGAGCTGGCCAGCATCAACGTCGGGAGGCCAGTGCAGTCGAGCACCGAGCTGACCGTCCGGATCCACGCCGTGAATATGGCAGCCTTGGAGCGGGGCGACTTCGCACTCCACGTCACCGGTGTGGCGCGCTCGGCCGGCGCGACCACCGGCCGGTTCCTCGGCCTGCTGCCCGACGCGGAACGCCACACCATGAGCAAGGCCTACGCTGCGCTGCCCGGCGTCCACCAGGATGCGCTCGTCGCGCAGATCAGCTCCACCCCGCTGTCGGCCCAAGGAGAGAACGTCGCACGGACCCCGCAGGTCACAGACCTGGTGATACCCGTCGGCGACTACCACGGCCCCGAGAGCAGAGTGCTCCCCGTCGCAGACCTGGCGGTGACCGCCGACGCGGAGCGGCTGCACCTGTTTTCCCTCTCCCTGCGCCGCCCGGTCCACACTCTGCTGCTCAACGCCGTCGACTTGACCCAGCACACCCATCCGCTGGCCCGGTTCCTTGTCGAGGCGCCCGTCGCCCTGGCCGTGCCGTGTACGGGATTTCAGTGGGGCGGCGCCGCCTCCGCACTGCCGTTCCTGCCAGCTCTGCGCTACGGACGCACGATCATCTCCCCGGCTCGCTGGCTCCTCAGGGCCACCGACCTCCCCACCTCGGGGGCGTCATGGGAGCAGTGGGACGAGCGCCTGACTCAATGGCGGCGCGAGGTCAATCTGCCTGAGCGCGCCTACCTCAGCGAAGCCGACCAGACCCTCGCCCTCGACCTCGCAGAGCCATCACACCGGGCCCTGCTGCGCGCCCATCTGGACCGCCATCGGATGGTGACCCTCCGCGCTGCCCCGCACGCCCACGATCTGGGCTGGTCCGGCGGCCGTGCCCACGAGGTCGTCATCCCTCTCGCCTCGGACCAGAGGATCCCGCCCGTCCCGACCGCCGGCGGGCACGTCGTGGGCCGTGGACATGGGCATCTGCCCGGCTGCGACGACCGGCTTTACCTCCAGCTCCACGGACATCGCGACGAGCAGAACGCAATCTTGACCCGATACGTGGCGGATCTGGTGCACGAACTCGACGGACCGAGCTGGTGGTTCATCCGCTACCCCGATCCGGCAGACCACCTTCGCCTCCGCCTGGCCTGCGCTCCGGGAACCCTCGGTACGGCCGTCCAGACGGTCGGTGCATGGGCCCGAAAGCTCCGGCACCTCGGCCTCATCACGCACCTCAGCATCGCCACCTATCAGCCGGAGACGGCCCGATTCGGCGGCGCCGCCGCGCTCGAGGCAGCCGAAAGGTACTTCGCCGCGGATTCCGCCGCCGCGGTCGCCCAGCTCGCCGCCCAGAACTCGGCAGGCGGCCCCGACTCCCGTGCGCTCACCGCGGCGAGCATGGTCGATATCTCCACCGGCCTCCTCGGCGACACCAGCGCGGCAATGCACTGGCTCGTCGAGCGCACCCGCACCCACCCGACAGCCCCGCCCCGTGCCGTCTACCGACAGGCCGTCGACCTGGCCACCGGCACGGTGACTGTGCTCGACGCGCATGTCACCACCCTCTGGGCCGAACGCCGCCTAGCCCTCGCCGAGTACCGACGGGCCCTGACGGATACGGCCTTGAGCCCGGAAGAAGTGTTGGCAGACCTGCTGCACCTGCACCACGTCCGGATGCGCGGGCCTGGCCTGGACGAGGAGCGCGCACACCTTCACCTGGCCCGAGCAGCCGCCCTGAGCTGGACCGCCCGAGCAAAGAGGACCCCATGACCACGGCCGCTCCCTTCCCCGCCGCGCTGTCGGCCGCCGAGAAGCTGGCACACCACCTGGCCGACCCGGCCACCATCTGGCCCGACGGTCGTCCCGAGGGCTGCCGAGCCTGGCCGCAGTCACTCGCCGGGGGCGCCTCGGGCATCGCCCTGCTCCACATCGAACGCGCCCGAAGCGGCCACGGCGACTGGGACCTCGCGCACCGATGGGTTACCGAAGCCCTCCACGGCGAGATCAGCGGCGCGGACAACGCGAACCTGTACTTCGGCGCCCCGGCCTTGGCGTTCCTCCTCCACCGCGCTGCCAGCACCTCGGGACGGTACGGACGGGTGCTGGAGCGCCTGGACGCAACATCCACCGCCGTCACCCTCCACCGCCTTGACGCTGCTGCGCACCGGATCGCTGCCGGTGTGCGCCCGCCGATGGAGGAATTCGACTTGATCCAGGGCCTCACCGGGCTGGCGGCCTACCACCTCAGCCGCCACGGAGATGCGGAGACTACGCGGGCGGTCCTGGCCTATCTGGTGCGGCTGACCGAGCCGCTGCCCGACCCGGCCGGGCTGCCGCCGTGGTGGATGGACGTGGCACCCACAGGAGCCGTGAACGCCGACTTCCCCGGCGGGCACGGGAACTTCGGGTTGGCCCACGGCATCGGCTCCACGCTGGCCGTGCTGTCCCTGGCCCAGCTGCACGGCGTGGACCTGCCCGGCCTGTCCGAAGCCGTGGAAGGGATCTGCGCGTGGACCGACCGGTGGCGCCAGGGTGACGAGTCCAGCCCGTGGTGGCCGGGCCTGATCTCCCTGGAGCAGACGACAGGCGGGGACGTCGCTCGCGAGCTTCGGCCGCGGCCTTCCTGGTGCTACGGCGCCAGCGGTACCGCCCGAGCCCAGCAGCTGGCCGGCCTCGCCCTCAGCGACCCGGCACGGGTTCGCACCGCCGAGACCAGCCTCCTCGCGACCTTGCGCGACCCAGCCCAGCTCCGCACGCTCCCGGAGATCGGCCTGTGCCACGGACAAGCCGGGCTGCTGCAAGCCGCCTGGCGCATGGCCACCGAAACCGGCAACACCGAAATCACCGCCGAACTGCCGGCGCTGGCCGAGTGCCTCATCGCCGCGCTCGACCAGCCCGGCCACGACCCCGAACTCCTCGACGGCGCCGCAGGCGCGGCCCTCGCCCTGCACACCCTCGGCACCAACCACTCGCCCGCCCCGCACTGGGACACCTTCCTCGCCCTGGCCTGACCACCCTCCGGGAGCCCGCCTTCATGACCCTCCACCCTTGGCGCCAGGCCAACGTCGCCTTCCCAGACTGGGACCACGCCGAAGCCACCGCCCTCAAGCACCTCGTCCCACTCCTCCACCACGCCCAGGCCGAAGGCGCCGTCACCCCTTGGTTCCACGTCCGCAAAAGCCCCTGCTGGCGCGTCCGCTACCAACCCGGCCCGAGCGGGCATTCTCACATCAGCACCGGCTTGGATGTGCTTACCACGCGCGGACACATCACCGGCTGGACCGAGGTCATCTACGAGCCCGAGGTCCATGCCTTCGGCGGCGGCGCAGCCATGGACGCGGCCCATCGCCTCTTCCACGCCGACAGCCATCACCTGACCACCCAGCTGCGGGCCGACGGCGGCCGCCACCGACGCGAGACATCCCTCTTGCTGTGCACCCTGCTGATGCGCTCCGCCGGACTGGACTGGTACGAGCAAGGCGACGTCTGGGCCCGCGTCGGCGAACACCGCGGCCCTCCGGCCGCTACGAACGCGGGACATGGCCCGAAACTCCTCCACGCCGTGAGCCGCCTGATCAGCGTGGACACCGAGGAGATGCTCCGCTCCGAAGGCGCCTTGGCTCACCTAGCCCGCTGGGCCCACGCTTACAGCGACACCGGAACAGCCCTTGCCCACCTCAACTCCGCCGGCCAGCTCCACCGAGGACTGCGCGATGTCCTGGCACACCACGTGATCTTCGCCTGGAACCGCATCGGCCTCTCACAACCGGCACAAGCCGAACTCGCCACCGCCGCGCGGACCGTCATCTTCGGTCCCGACCCCACCACCGACGGGAGACCTGAGAACCGTGTGGAGACTGCCTGACTCAGCGGCCCAGCGGTTTCCGCTCATCGCCCGCCCGCGCCCGGCCTGCCTCCCGCTACCGCAGCGTGTACGCACGCTGGTCGAACTCGCGGACACCGCGGCAAGGCTGCACGATCCGAGCATTGCCTCCACCGTCTACAACCAAGCAGCGTTGATCGCCTCGGATGTAGGAATCCCGGGCGTTGCCCGCGCGATGTGTCACCAGCACGCGGCTGCCTACCTCGACGCCGCCCCGCTGTCCGGCAAGGCCGCGATCCGAGCCCTCGAACCGCTCATCAACCTCGCGCGCTTACAGATCCGCTCCGGACAGCCCGAAGCCGGCCTACAGCGACTGCTCACGCTGTTCAACGACGTCAGCACCGGCACGCGAACCCAGGTCGAGGACATCGTCGTACCGGCACACCTGACCGCCAACGCCGAAGACCGTCAGGAGGTCCGTGCCCTGCTATGGCGGGTCCTCCTCGCGGACGGGACACGGGCCCTGACCACCGCCGGCCGCTGGAAGGAAGCACTCGCCCACGTTAAAGCACACCGCGGCATCGGACAGCGCATGCTCGACGGCCGCCAGGTAGCCGTCCTCGCTGCCCTTGACGCCGGGGACAGGCAGGGCGCGAACAAACTATTGGCCGACACGGAGCCCGGGGAGTCCTGGGAGAACATCATCACGCTCTGCCTGTCCGTCTTGTACCTCCGCAAGAGGGGCATGGCCTGGCGCCATCCTCTTCAGCGCCTGGTGACGTCCTACCTCGAACGCCCAGACGAGGAGGGCATCACCGTCTTCAACGTACGGCTCGGCCTCGCCCTGCTGGACACATTGCCCTGTCCAACCGGCCCAACAGCCCGCCTGCTGATCTCGGAACTCCACCGACGGACAAAGACCGCGGCCGACGGCTACGCCGCACGCGAAGCCCTGTCGCACCCCCTGTTCCCGACCCACGCCACCACGCGAGAGGCGGAAGACTGCCATAACCTCGTGCTCTCCTGCGCACTTGAAACGGGAGCACTCCCCAACGAACTACGCGGCCAGCTATCCCAAGCCGTACGTATCAGCTACCACACGATTCGACAGGGGCTTGCCGAGGGGCAGGCTCTGCTCGGTGTGTAGTCGATCGGCCCCGAGCGAGCGGTGGCATGCCTCAGGATCGCGCTCGACACAGCAACAGACGATCAGCCGGCCTCTGGGCAATTTGGCCACGATCGCGTCCAGGCCGAGGACTTCACGGGTGTAGCACTCGGCTTACACAGCCGCCAGCGAGACGCGGTTTGCCCGCAGGGCCGGGTGCTTCTGTTAGTTGGGGGGTGGGCGGCGGGGGCGGGGACCGATGGTCTAGAACAGCTTGGAGAGGGCGTTATCAACAGAGACGCCTGGTTCACCGGCACCACCCGCCGCCCGGATCTCCCGGTTCCGGCGGGGGCCTTCGACGAGGGTGGGGAAGATGCGCTCCCGAGGGGCCGGAGCAGTGCGGGGGCCAGGAAGAAGAGACGCATCGCGATCGCGGTGGACTGCGCGGCTTCGGCGAGCCCTTCGGAAAACGGCTCGCCGACGGGCATCGGGGCGGGGGTGGCCATCAGCAGGGGTGCTCCTCGCACTTCGGCGGGAGGTCAGCGGGACCGGGACGGGCCCGGCCGGTCCGGACCGGGCGGCGTGTGCGGTGTTACCGGGCTAACGCGCGCGGACGGTGCCGGGCCACGGCCCGAGCCCCGCGTACCCGAAGGAGTCGCACGACCTGCCCCGGGGGCGGGGGCGCCCGCCGCCGTCGCGGCCTCGCGCAGCAGCAGCCCGGCGTCGGCCGCCTTCGCCTGCGCCCGATGCTCCTTCGCCTCATGCCACAGCCGGGCCGCTTCCACGGCCTCCACCAGCGCGAGCAGCAGCGTCAGGACCACCGCGGCGCCGCCGCCCCGGGCCGTGCGCGGTGCGCGCTCCAACTCGCGGGCGGAGGCTCTCCACCCGGCGCCTGCCCGTCAGCGCCCTCTCGCCGGGGGCGCGGCCGGCTTGCTCGAAGGCCTCCGCCGCCGCTTGGAGACG
>NZ_JBHWMB010000088.1:0-450 GCF_042730015.1 Streptomyces sp. NPDC059957
GCCTCAGCCTGTGCCGGTCCCTGCTACGAGCCGGACTCGTCGACCGCCTCCGGGTCGTAATGTTCCCGGTGATCACCGGGGCCACGGGCGAGGAACGCATCTACGACGGCTATCCGGACGTTGCCCTCGAGATGATCGAGCACCGCACCTTCGACGGCCGCATCCAGCTGGTCGAGTACAAGCCCCGCGTGCTCGAGCACCCGCCGCTCGGCGTCCCGGCCTGACGTCGCCCCGTCGAGCACGTCTTCGCCCGCATGAAGACCTGGAAGACCCTCCGCGACTGCCGGCTCAAGGGCGATGGCGTCCACCACGCCATGCTCGGCATCGCCCGGATGCACAACCTCGCCCGCGCCGGATAGGGAAGTGGGGGGGGGGGGGGCAAAAAAGACACCACAACAACAAGAAACAAAACACCGGAAAAAACCCACAGCACGACGACCCCCCGGACCG
>NZ_JBHWMB010000088.1:460-28735 GCF_042730015.1 Streptomyces sp. NPDC059957
CCAGAAGATCATCTACGGGACAGCCCTTAGGGGACGCCGAACTTTCGGAGTAAGGCGGATCCCAAGCGGGCGGCAATGTCGGGCCGGGTAGCGGACTCGCCTGCCTACGGCGAAAGAACCGGCGCGGACGACGGTAACGACCCGGGAGCCACCGATGCCGTAGGAGCCGTAGGAGCCGTTCGTGGACCGATCTCCAACACCGTCACCGCGCACCTACTCGCGCCGGATCCAGCGGTCCGGGAGGCGGCCCTCGGCGCTACCACGGCACTCCTGCAGGCTCCAGAGCCGGCAGGGCAGATCGTCACCACCGCCCGGGTACTGCGGCGCCTGCTCGCCGAGAGCAGCGACCGGCGTGAACGCGCGGCCACCGTTCTGACCATCGGGTCCTGGGGCGACGACACCACAGCCCTACTCTCCGATCCAGGCCCCGCCATCCGGGCCTGCGCGGCGCTGGCACCCGGCTGTTCGACAACGGCCAGGCAGTGCAGGTGATCCTCCACGCCTTGCTCGATCCCGCCAACGTCGACTCCTGGCTCCCGGAGCCCACCGCCGTCGATCCCTGGATCGCAGACCCGCTACCTCAGATCGAAGGCCGTCTACGGCACGCACTGCTGGCTGCGGCCATCGAGCGCACCAACGACTTCGAGGAACTTCTCGCGGTCGCCCGAGCCTGCGTGCCCTTCTGCAGCAACCTCACCATCGGCGACGACCGGGGCCCACTGCTCGCTGCGGCGTTCCCGTCCGGCTACATCCAGGGTGCCGAGCTCACGCCGGCCCAGCACCGCTTCCTCAGTGCGCTCGCGGATCGAGATGTGTGCTGGCGCTACACCAACCTCATCGCCGCCTGGTTCCACGACATCGGCCTTCCCGCAGACCGGGATGCCATCAAAGCGCTTGTGGGATCCGCTCCGGCCGCGTCGTGGCCATGCGGTCGGCCTGCACCCGCCTCGGGTTCGGGGATCACCGACGCGCATTACCCAAGAACCTGGGCACATGGTAGGACTGTTCGGCTGAATGATCAGTTTGACCATGGGGGATGTTTCGCGTGGCTGTCACGGTGCCGGACTGGGCTGACGTTCTGCTGGATCTGATCGGTGTCGCCTGGCCCAACGTCGACGAGGACGCCTACCGCGACATGGCGGATGCGCTGCGGGAGTTCGCGGACGATCTCGAGGACGACGGGCAGCTCGCGAACAACCACGTCGAGCGTCTGCTGTCCTCGGGCACGGGCGAGTCGATCGATGCGCTCAACTCGCACTGGAAGACCATCAAGGGCAAACACCTCAAGGACATCGCCTCAGGTGCCCGCACCATCGGCGGGGCTATGGATATGGCTGCCGGGGCCGTCGAGGGAATGAAGGGCGCGGCCCTGGTCCAGCTCGGGTACCTCGCGGCGGAGGCCGGTATCGCGCTCTCGCTGATCCCGGTGACGGGTGGTCTGTCGGCATTGTTCGGCGCGGCAGCGATGCGGGCGACCCAGGAGGTCGTCAAGCGTCTGATCAAGGAGTGCGTGGAGGAGGCCGTCGGCTACATCGTCGCGGCGCTCACCGAGCCCGCGGTCGCGGCCCTGGAAGGAATCGCCGCGGACCTCGTCGTCCAGCTCGGTTCCATGGCCATCGGTCTCCAGGACGAGGTCGACATGGGTCAGGCCGGGAAGGCGGGCCGGGACGGCTTCGGCCAGGGCGTCCAGAGCGGCAAGGAGGCCATGCACCTCGCCTCAGCAGGAGGCGGCGGTGCCCCCGGGGGTGGCGGTTCGGGCCTGGTCGACGTGCACATCGAACACGGTGAACACGACCGCGCGAGCACCCAGCTGGGCAATGTCAGCACCGGAATCCACGGCAAGACCACCTCCAAACTGGGCAAAGCAAGGTCCCATCACGGGCGTACTCGGGGCCGTGACTCGATCGCCCGTGCCATCGACCCTGTCGCCGACAAGGCCATGGAAGCCCTGACCAAGGCCACGAAGGCGATGGGTGACCATGTCGGCAAGACGCTGCCAAAGGCCGTGAAGCACATATCCACGTCCCAGAAGAACACCGACGGCGACATCCGCGACCGCTTCAACCAGCTGAAGGCCTCGGGCGCCCACGACGGCAAGGGCGGCTCGGGTCCCGGCGGGCCAGCCGGCCGCGGAGGGCCCGGCGCCGGCTCGAAGGACCCCGCCTCGATGAGGCCTGCCAAGGACGACCCACGGGGCAAGGGGATGCCACTGGACAACCGCCGCTGCAAGACCGACCCCGTCGACATCGCCAGCGGCGAGATGGTGCTCGCGCAAACCGACCTGGCACTGCACGGCGTGCTGCCGTTCGTCCTGCGCCGCACACACATTTCCGGCTACCACTACGGCCGCAGTTTCGGCTCCAGCTGGGCGTCGACCGTCGACGAGCGGCTCGAACTCAACGCCGACGCCGCCGGGGCAGCGATCTGGGCGCGCGAGGACGGTTCCCTGCTGGTGTACCCGCGGCTGCCTCGCGACGCCGAGGACGAGCCGGTCCTGCCGCTCACCGGGGCCCGGCTGCCGCTGCGGTTGCTGGAGCACAACGACTTCGGCGACATCACCTACGTGGTGGACGATCCGCTCTCCGGGCTGACCCGACGGTTCACGGGCAACCCTTACGACGGTAGCGCCCTCTACTGGCTACACGGTATCGAGGACCGCAACGGCAACAGCATCCGCTTCCACCGCGAGGACGACGGACGCCTGATATCGGCCGCGCACGACGGCGGCTACCGGATCACCTGCGACAGCGACCCCGCCGGCCGCGTCACCGCCTTCGCCCTGCGCACCCCCGACGGCCCGCAGACCCTGCACACCTTCGGCTACGACGGCGCGGGCCATCTGGTGACCGTCGCCCACGCCGACTCCCCGCCGCTGCGCTTCACCTACGACGAATCCGCTCGCATCACCTCGTGGACCGACCGGCGGGGGGCCACCTACCGCTACGTCTACGACGCCGCGGGCCGAGTCGTGGAGACCATCGGACCGGACGGGTCGCTGTCCTCCCGCCTGACCTACGACACGGAGAACCGGATCACCCGATTCACCGACTCCACCGGCGCGGTCACCGTCTCCCATTTCAACTCCCTCGGCCAGGTCGTCACCGAAACCGATCCGCTCGGGCACTCGGTCCACCGCCAGTGGGACCGGTACGACAACCTCCTCGCCCGGACCGACGAGCTCGGCCGGACAGCCACCTTCACCTACGACGAGCAGCACAACCTCACCTCCCTGCGCTCACCGGACGGCACCAGCTCGAGCGCCGTCTACAACGCGTTCTGCCAACCCGTGGAACTGACGGGCCCCGACGGCACCACCTGGCGCCAGGAGTACGACGAGCGCGGCAACCGGACGGCGGTCATCGCGCCAGATGGTGCCGTCGTCCGCTTCACCTACGACGGCCGGGGAGCCCTGCTCACCCGGACCGACCCGGCAGGGCGGGTAGAGCGGCAGACGCGCGATGCGGCCGGGTTGGCCGTGTCCCGGACCGATCCGCTGGGGAATCGTTTCACCGTCCTGCGTGACGCCTTCGCCCGCCCCATCGAGGCCATGGACCCGCAGGGCGCCGTCACACGCACCGAGTGGAGCCCCGAGGGATGGGCCCTGCGCCGGACAGCCCCGGACGGCACCACCGAGTGCTGGACCTGGGACGAGGAAGGCAACTGCACCTCCCACACCGGCCCCGCAGGAGCCGTCACCCGCTTCGAGTACGGCCCCTTCGACCTGCTGACCGCCCGCATCGGAGCCGACGGCGCTCGCTACGAGTTCCGTCACGACACGGAACTGCGTCTCACCCAGGTCCGCAACCCTCAAGGCCTGACCTGGGACTACACCTATGATGCGGCCGGCAACCTGATCGCCGAGAGCGACTTCGACAACCGCGTCGCGGCCTACGAGCTCGACCCCGCGGGGCAGGTCGTCGCCCGCACCACCCCGCTCGGCGACCGCATCACCACCAGCTACGACGCGAACGGCCGGCTCACGGCGAAAAACGTGTCCGGCGAGACCACCCGCTACCGATACGACGCGGCCGGCCGGATCGAATCCGCGGCCTCCTCGACCTCCGCCATCATCCTCGAACGCGACCTGATAGGGCGGCTCCTGTCCGAGACCGTGGACGGACGCACCACCAGCTATACCTACGACCCGACGGGCCAGGTCACCTCCCGGACCAGCCCTACCGGTGCCGTCACCCGGTTCGCCTACGACGAAGCAGGTCTACGCAGCACGGTGAGCACCGGCGGGCACCTTCTCGCCTTCACCCGTGATGCCCGGGGCCGCGAACTCACCCGCGAGTTCGGACCGGCCGAGCACCCCGTCACCATCGGATCGGCCTGGGACCCCGCGGGCCGGCTGGCCGCACAGGTCCTCGCCACCCCCGCCCGCACCCTGCGCTCACGCGCCTTCTCCTACCGGCCCGACGGCCACCTCGAGACGGTCACCGACGAACTCGACGGGACCGTCCGCGCCTTCGGCCTCGACCCGGTGGGCCGCCCCCTGAGGGTGACGGCCCAGGGGTGGAGCGAGTCGTACGCCTACGACGTCGCGGGCAACCAGATCAGTGCCGAGTGGCCCGACCGCGCGCAGCGCACGGAAGGCCGCGGCGAGCGCACCTACGAGGGAACCCGGCTGCTCAGCGCCGGATCGGTGCGCTGCTCGTACGACGCGGCGGGACGCACCGTCGTACGCCGCAGGAAGCGGCTCTCAAGCAAGGCGGACACCTGGCACTACACCTGGGATGCCGAGAACAGGCTGACGGCCTGCCGGACCCCGGACGGGGTGCTGTGGACGTACGCCTACGATCCGCTGGGGCGGCGCACCGCCAAGCACCGCATGGCCCCTGACGGGCAGACCATCGTGGTCTCGGTGTACTTCTCCTGGGACGGCACCCGCCTGGCCGAGCAGACCGACACCGCTCACGGCACGACCACGAGCTGGGAGTACGACGGCCACCGCCCGCTGACACAGCTGGAGCGCCGCGGAACACCGCAGACGGGGGTGGACTCACGCTTCTTCGCCATCGTCACCGACCTGGTGGGCGCGCCCAGTGAACTGGTCGACGAGGACGGCAAGATCGCCTGGCAGGCCCGTTCCACGGTGTGGGGCACGACGACGTGGAACCGGGGCGCCGCCGCCTACACACCCCTGCGCTTTCCCGGCCAGTACGACGACGCCGAGACCGGCCTCTACTACAACTGTTTCCGTCATTACGATCCCGCGACCGCCCGGTACGCCAGCGCGGACCCGCTGGGTCTGGCCCCCGCTCCCAACCCAGTCGCCTACGTCATCAACCCTCAGACCTGGGCCGATCCCGAGGGACTGATCGCGAAGGGGTGCACGGAGGACGGCGGCTGGTACAGCGGCATGCAGCCGGCGAACCTCAAGAAGCCCGACGGATCCCGTGTCACCGATGTGGACATGGAGATCAACCACATCCCCGCGAAGGCCTCTTACTCCCACCTGGACGAGCCCGGTTTCAAGACAAACAAGCGCGGCGGCGGGGCGGGCATGGGCCCGTCGATCCGAATGGAATACGACGACCACCGCGCGGTCACGAGCACCGGCTCGGGGGCCGACTCCGTGCAGTGGCGGGCCGATCAGCGGGCCCTCATCGACAGCGGCCGCTGGGATCTGGCCATGAAAATGGACATCGACGAAATCCGTGACCTGTACGGCGACAAGTACGACACCCACATCGCTGACATGGTCGAGAGCCTCAAGGCCAACAAGAAGTTCCAGGACATGCTGACCAAACGTGGCTGGTCGATAGACTATGACGTCCTCAAATAGACCGACCGGAGAACATGATGGACCTGATCCTCAACCCGCCGAACGGTGTGCACCCCCTGCGTCTGGGCATGGCCTTCGACGAGGCGATGACCGCCGTGGCCCCCTGGGGCGAGCCGCGGGTGATCGGACCGCGCCCGGGCCGACCCAAAAGGCGGGCGATGGGGTCCTTCGACGGGGTGGGCTACACCGCCTCCTTCGACGAGGACAGCCTCCTCAATGCGGTCGAGCTGTGGTGGCCCGGTGAGGGGAAGACCACGACCACCCGGGTTCTGCTCGACGGCTACGACGTGTTCACCGACCCGGCCGAGGAGATCCTGCAGCGGGTGCGCGAGCGCGGCTGGTCGGTGACGGCCCCGGATACCGAGAGCCTGGTCGTGCCCGGTGTCTCCCTCGGATTCACCCGCCAGACCTCGCAGGAGGTCCCCCGCGACGCCGCCGGGCTCCCCCTCTCCTTCACCTCCGTACTCGTCGCGGGCACCGACTACTACGACTTCCTCACCACCAACTGAGCCATGACGCCGGGCGTACCGTCCGGGCGATCGCGAAGGCCGGACAGCGGTCGGACCGTCTGCGGGCTGCTCCGATGCCGGCCATGGCCACGAGGGCGGTTCCGGCGCCCGTAGACCTCGACGCGGCGTGGCGCTACGAGTGGCGCCGCGACCGGCCGCTGACGTCCCCGCCGGCGCCTGTACGGCGCTCACGAGCCGGGGTACCCACGGGGTCAACCATCCTGCCCTCCCCGGCGTGTAAGCCTCCGGAGGGGAGCCCGGGAAACCCGGCGAACCCGAGGGAGACAGGGGGCGGGCATGGCCGGGACGAGGAATCCGGTGGGGCTGTGGGGGTGGGTGACCCTGGGGCGCGTACTGGTCGCCGTGGGGGCGCCGGTGGCGGCCGCCGGGGCGGCGTTCGGCGTCGGGTGGGCGGGGGCGGGCGGCTGGCTGGGCGGCGGACTGGTGGTGCTCGGCGGGATCGTCGTGCCCCTGGCAGGGCTCGCATACCACGCCGCCCGGGCCGGGCAGCGCGGCGCGCTGCTCATCGCCTGGAGCGCGTTGCCAGCGGCAGTCGGGGCGTTCCTCGCTCTGAACTCCGTGGACCACGTGGCGCTGCGGGAACGGGGAGTGGAGGTCACCTGCGTGGTCGAGGCGGTGACCTCCCGCGTCGAGACGTACTCCACCTTCAACGTCGAGACCGGCCAGACCGTCCACCACACCACCAAGTACGACCACCGGCTCGGCTGCCCGCCCGGTGGTCCCTCCGCCCTGACCAGGGACGAGGAACTGGCGAAGGCCGGCAACCAGTTGCACTTGGTCTACGACCCGCGGGGCGAGGTGCAGCCGGAGAAGCCCGGGGACGTCCACGCCGAGGGCATGCGACACGCCGTCTTCGCCGCGGTGCTGCTCGCGATGGCCATGGGGTTGTGCGGGGCCCTCACGGAGGCCCTCATGGTGTATCCGCTGCCAGAGGACCGGTGAACGACTGAGGGCGGCACCCCCAGTGGGGGACATCCGTACGGTCCGATCAGAAGGGAGGGGCAGACAGCAGCCGCAGGGGTGCAGCCCGGGGTCAGCCCGCCAGTCGCTGGCTGCCAGGTGTGGCCGGTCGGCGGGCTGGTCCAGTTGCTGCTGGCGCGGCGGCTGCGTTCACAGCCTGACCGGCCCACGGCCGGGCCGAGGGAGTGAGGGGGACGACGGTGGCCGTCTCGCGGCCACGGCGCGCTTGCCGGCCGTTGAGGCTAAGCGTGCCCCGGCTCCGGGTGCGGGCGGAGCAGGCACGGCGTGAGCACATGGAGGCGGCCCGGGCGGAGTTGACCGATGCCCGGACCGAGGCGACCCGCTGAACGCCGCCGTTCCCTGCTCCGCGAGTACTACCCCGCGGCCCTGACGGCCGTCGCGCACCGGAAGAACGGCCTCAGCCGGCCTGAAGCCCTCGCCCTGCTCAAGTCAGCTCCGACCCCCCATCGACGCCGCCCGCCCGACCCGCCCCAGATCGCCGCAGCGCTCCGGCGTGCCGGCCGCCAGCGTGGGATCGAGGCCGAGACCGAACGGCTCCGGGAGATCCTCCGAGCCGAATGGGCCCACCATCCGACGCTCGTGGAGAGGGCCCTGGGGCAGCAGATGCTCGCGCTGCTCGTCCAGCTCGAAGCCGCCTGCACCACCGTGAACGACCTCGCCCAGGCCGTGGAAGAAGCCTTCCTCCCACACGAGGACGCGGAGATCATCCTGAGCTTCCCCGGGCTGGGACCTCAGCTCGGAGCCCGCGTGTTGGCCGAGCTCGGCGACGACCGAGACAGGTTCGCCGACGCCCGCGCGGCCTGAAGGCATACGCGGGGTCGTCGCCCATCACCCGGGCTTCCGGCAAGAAGTCGAGCATCACCCCGCCGCCGTATCAAGAACGACCGGCTCAACCACGCAGGCTACCTGTGGGCCTTCTCAGCCCTACGAGCCTCTCCTGGGGCCATGGCCCGCTACCGACACCGGCGCGACGAACGCGGAGACTGGCACCTCCGCCTTGCGCAACGTCTTCAACAGTCTGATCGGCCAGCTCCACCACTGCCTCCAGCACCGCAGAGTCTTCGATGAGGACACGGCCTTTTCAACCACCGCGGAGCAGGCGCGGCAGGCAGCGTGAGCCGGTGATCAGCGGCCCATTGCGACGGACTGGTCCCCCCACCCAGGGCGCGGTGCGGACGCATGGGACGCCATGCCGTGGGCAGCGGTGAGGGAGCCGCGGTGGGTCCGCCTGCGGGCCCCGGAGCGGGAACGCCCAGGTCTCAGCTTTCAGCTGGAGGCCGACCATGCGCCTCCGGTGTGGCCGCAGTGTCCCGGCACGCAGCAGATGCAGGCGCACCTGGATATCCAGGTCGATGACTTGGACGGGGAGACCAAGCGGGCTCTCGCTCTGGGTGCGACGGTGGAGGAGCACCAGCCTCAAGAGGGTGTGCGCGTCCTACGTGACCCGCACGGTCACCCGTTCTGCCTCTTCCTTCCCGGCGCCTGACCGACCCGCAACGGACGGGGAATGGAAGCAGCCCGCTTCGGGAGCGTGTGCCGTCGCACGGCTGAGGGGCGGCCCCAGCATGCGCCGGCCAGCGGTGTGCGTGCTCGATCATCGTCTCGTCCAGCGGCTGTGACCGCCGCCTGCCGCCATACGGGGCAGTCGCCTCGTAAGCTTGCCGATCGCGGGTAGGTGCTACGCATGATTGCTACCGAACCCCTCGCGGCCGAAGCCATCAGCTCACTGCTCCTGATCATCATCGGGGTGGTCGTGGCTGTCCTCTTGATCGGCGCCTTCTGGTATGGCAGCCGGCGCAGCGCGCGGCGGAGAGCTCCCGCCAGCCCGGCTCAGCAGAACCCCGAGGCACGTGCTCGCCAGGACTCCTGGCAGACCCCCGACGACGACGGCCCCAGCCACACACCCCGCACATGAACGTGCCTACGCCCCCTGCGCCCACGGCTGTGGCGAGCGTAGACGGCTTCTCCGCCCTCCCGTCCTGACCCCGCCCGCCGCCCCACCGCGAGGCGACGCGCTCCCCGCAGCGCAGGGCGCCGCCGCGGCGCTTCAGGCGGCTGACGAGCGCGTCGGTGAGAGCGCCGGCACCGCCGACGAGGACGGGAATGCCGTGGCTCTGTCCGAGCATCGACATCAGCCATCCGAAGCCGCCGCTACCCGCCGCCTCGGGCGCGAGGTCGGCGTGCAGGGCGTTGCCGGAGGCGCGGAGCCTCGCGGCCAGCCGGGGCCCGGAGCAGACCGGTCCGAGCTGGCTCCACGTCCGGTACATGCTCTGCCAGGCCTCGCCGTCGGCAGTCGCGAATGCGGTGGCCAGCCCGACAGCGGTGCCCTGCACCCGGCGCTCCAGCACCGCACACCGACCGTCCGTCAGGGGGTGGGCCGGCACGGAAGGGGTGTGGTTCCAGCGCAGGCCTTCCTCGGCGAGGTCGAGGCGGGCGAGGACCGGAGGGGCCGCGGCGAGTGGGTAGAAGGCGTTGAAGACGTCCGAGACGTAGTCCGGTTGCACCCCGCGATCGCTCCGTACGGCTCCGCGGGCTGTTCCTGCGCCTACTTACAGGACCTCGACGCTCCACCCGGCATCGGCCAGCAGGTTTGCGGCGGCGAGGCCGTTGGGCCCGGCTCCGATCACCACGGCGTCAGGCGCGGAGTACCTCGGCAGGCCGCTGTTCCACGAGCTTGGCCAGGCGGGGCAGCATGCCGCGGTGCCGTAGCTGGAGGGCCGCTTCGCTCACGGGGTTGTGCAGGGCCCCTCCCAGGCCGCGCAAGGGGTGTTCGTCACAGATGATGAGGGTCTCCTCGCCCCAAGGGCGGAGCTGGAGGAAGATCCGCGCGGTGCCGAGGGCTTTGAAGGACGCTTCCAGCTCCAGTTCCCTGTCAGTCTCCTGGTGGCGGACGGTCGTCGTGCCCTCGACAGCCCAAGGACCCAGCCGGATCGTGTAGCGCAGCCGGGAACCCGGTGCGGGCCACGCGTGATCGAGCGGCGTGGACTCGGAGGGGCCCACGACCCACTCCCCGTACAGGGTGGGATCGGCGAGTACGGCCCACACCGCGCGAGGGGAATGGCGGATGAGTTGATGACGGACGGCCACGAGGACTCCTCCTACTGCCGACTGCTGCCGAGGCGGTTCAGGGTGGAGCAGCGCGCGGGGTCCTCGCCAGGACAACCGGTACCAGCGAGGGCAGGGGCACTTGCTCCCCTGGGCTGCTCAGTGGCCGAGGGCGTTCTTGAGCTGCTGCTTGCTCATGGTCGAGCGGCCCTCGATCCCGCGCTTCTTCGCCTCCTGATACAGGTCGTCTTTGGTACGTTCGGACGTACTGCCGCCGCCGTGGGACTTCTCGCCGCCGCGTTGCGAAGCGGACTTTCCCTGGGTGGAGCTGCGGCTCGCGGTCTTGCTCTCACCCGACCGGGCGCGCTCCTTGTTCACGGTGCGGGAGGCCATCTCTTTCGCCCGCCCCTCCGACATCCCGCGCTTCTCCCCAGACTCCTTGATGTGCTCGAACTGTCGCTCGCGTTTCGCGCTGGATCCTCGCGGCATGACCTCACCCTTCATCGATGGTGCACTGTCACGGTCATGGTGCGCGTACCCCGCTACGGCCGCATCTCACGCAATCTGTCGAGGGCGGATCGGCGGCTGCCCCACGGACACGCCAGCGCGGATCTCCGGGAAGCGGTGGGAGAGGGGCTGGGCACTGCCGCGGCGGCCTGCGTCGACCCTCGACGTCACGGACGCTGCGGCCGCCCGCCGAGGTGCCGCAGCCGGCGGACACCCCCGACCAGGCCGCGGGGGCGCGAAGCGTCTGAGGGCGACGGTACGGGGTAGTCGCCGAAAGAGGGCACCGCCGAAGGAGGACGAGATGACGGCCCACGAGAGTTCCCGGGGTCACCCGCGCACCACGCCGTCCGAGGCCGAGGGGGAGAGCGGCGACCGCGAGGCCCGGCGGCAGGCGGACGAGGCAGTCGTCCGGCGTCCCGAGGGGGGCGACGGGGGCGACGGGGGCGACGGCGAAGCGGATGCCGGCGGACACGGGGCCAAGCGGCAGCGCCCGGGTATCGGCCGCGAGGAGCAGGATCGCCCGCATGGCCCGAAGCCTACGGCCGGCCGGGACCGATGAACCTGGACCAATGAACCTGGACCAATGGGCCGGGACCAAATGAATCGGAGTGATCGCGGATGCGCACCACAGCTGCGCGGGTGATGGGTGTGGCCACTCTCGGGTACGGCGTGGCGGTCGCCTGCCGGCCGAGGGTGCTGGCCCGCCCTTGCGGCCTGGCAGAGCAGGGCTCCTCCGCGCTGCTGATCCGCGCGCTGGGCGTCCGGGACGCCGTGATCGGCGCGGCCATGGTCGCGGTCCCCGCGGGCGGTGCGCTGCGGACGGCCGTGCTGTGCCGGGTCGCCATCGACGCGGGGGACGCGCTGCTCTTCGGCACGTTCCTGCCCCACCGGGCCGAGCGCGCGAAGGCGGCCTCGGCCGCACTGGCCTGGGCGGCCCTTTGCGGCTGGGCCCTGACCGGCGGCGGAGGTCCGGCGGCGCCGCTGGTGCAGGACGCGGCGAACGTCGCCGTACGGGCCGCCCAGTCCGCGACGCGCGCCGAACTCTGACACAGGGCGAATGAAGCCTGCTCCCGGCGAGCAGCGTGACGGATCGGCCCGGCCGAGCAGAGGGCCTACGTCGACGGATCAAGGAGCCTCATGGTCTGAATGGCCCCGACTCGAGGAGTCGGGGCCCATTTCCGGTTCCGGAGCGGGGGCGGCGGCCCGCGGTCGGACCGTTCCTGCTCCTTCCCGTGCAGGCGGCCCTGATGGTCGGGCGACGAGTTCGAGCCGTTGACCTCGCGGCGAGGCCCCGGCGGGGGAGCGGAGCCCGATCGGGGGCAGGCGGTCAACATCGACGAGCGGGCATGACCGGTGACCAGCGGGAACGGATCCGTGCGGTTCGGTGAAGGGGTCTGACCCGCCCCACCGGCCCGAAAGAGGTCTGCGCTCCGGGGCGCCCTGTTTCGCAGACCAGGCGCGCGGTCTCGGCCGCCTCGCCGCTTCCCCTCGCAGATGGGTGAAGACGGCGTTCGCGCTTTCACGGGCGAAGGCCAGGCATGCGGCCCGGCCGATCCGGGATGATCCTGCTACTGGTCGGAGAAACGGCGGCGGAGGTAGCGGGCAGAAGGAAGCGCGGGGGTCTGGGTGGAAGGGCATGCGTTTCCTCCCTTCTCCTGGCGCGCGGTGGATCAACTTGCCGGGTACGGAGCTGCCTTGAGGCGGCGGGCGAGGTGGGCGGTGTTGGCGGCGAGGGTGGCTGTCGTGGTGGCGGTCTTCTCGGGGGTCTTGTCGAGGTCTTGGTAGTCGGTGCCTTTCATGGCTTCGCCGACCCAGTAGGTGACGGCGTTGGGGGCGAGGGAGAAGCCGACGTCGTTCAGGCCCTGGAAGAGGTCGGCGCTGACCTTGTGGGCGCCGTCCTCGTTGCCGACCACGCAGACCGCGGCGGCTTTGCCGTAGGTGAGCATGCGGCCTTTGTCGTCCGTCTGTGAGATTTCCGCGTCGAGGCGTTCCAGCACGCGCTGGGCGATGCTCGAGGCGTGACCCAGCCAGATCGGCGTGGACAGGATCAGGATGTCGCAGCCCAGGATCGTGTCGCGGATCTCCGGCCAGGCGTCTCCGTCACCCATGTCGGTCTTCACGCCGGCCTTCACGTCGTGGTCGGCGATTCGGATGGTCTTGCCCGTGACACCGTGCTCGGCGAGGGCGGCCATGGTCTGCTCGGCCAGCAGCTGTGAGCTGGACGGGGCGGGGGAGGGGGAGAGGGTGCAGACCAGGGCGACGGCGCGCAGCGGGGTGGTTCCAGTGGTGTCCATGGTCCCCGGCTACCCATGCATCTGGCTTTGATGTGGCGAGTGATTCCGTTCATCGCCGTCGTGGGGCCATCGCCGTTGTCGGAGAAGGCCTCGATCCCTGCCGACTCCGTCTCTGAACCGGGAGAAAGCCCACACCACCCCGGCGAAGATGATGAGCGCTCCGGCGGCCTCGATCGCATGGACGAGCCATCCGATCATCTCCCGGAGTCCGGATTCGGACAGTGGTTCCTCGGGCAGCATCATGCAGCTCGGGTACGCAGCCGCTGCCGTTGCGCGAGCACGCCGCCCCCCAGGCCCGGGGGATTTCATCCCTGCGGTGCCAGGATGGTGAACAGGCCCCCTCCGGGGTCTCGGAGGGTGATCGACAGGTCGGCTGCGGAGGTTTCCACGGGGCAGACGGAGCTCCCGCCCGCGCTGGTCGCGGCCGTGACGGCGGCCTCCAGGTCGGGCGCCCGGAAATGGACGTGGTCACCGAGGGCGGACGTGCGGGTCGGGGTCCTCGTGCACCGTGCCGCCGCTGATCCGTGCGACCGTGTCGCCGGAGGAGGCGGTCGACAGCTCCGGCGGATGTTCGCCGGCGGCGACGTGAGCCATCACGGCGCCCACTTCGACGTCGAGGACGCCAGGCTCTGGGACCTCCCTGACGAGCCGCCCCCGATCGGGATCGCCGTCTCCGGCAACCTCGACGCGGAGGTGGCCCGAGCACACGACCAGTTCCGTTGGTCCCTCGGCGGCTGGAGGGTCAACGCCGAGCTGCCGGGACCCGTCGGCTTCGAGCAGGCCTCGCAGCACTCCCGGCCGAAGACATCGCCAGGGCCATCTCCTGCGGCGACGACGTGGACGCCTTCGTCGAGGCGGTACGGCCGTACGCGGGAAGCCGGATTCACCGAGGTCGCCCTCATGCAGATCGGTGGCGACCGGCAGGAACCGTTCCTGGAGTGGGCCGAGGCCAAGCCCCCGTGGCAGCGCTACGCACCTGTGAGGCGGCCTCGGCCATAAGCGGTATCCCTGTGAGCCCGCATGCCAACTGTTCAGTCCAGCCGGATGGCCAGCAGGCAGGTGTCGTCCTCGTGGGTTTCCGGCGTGTAGGCGGCCATGATGCGGTCGAGGGCTTCCTGGGCGGTGAGGCCGTCGCACGCCACCAGTTCCGTGAGGAGGGCGTCGATGCCCGTGGTGATGTCCTCCCCGCGCCGTTCGACCATGCCGTCGGTGTAGAGCAGCAGGAGGTCGCCAGGGCGGAGCGCCAGGGTCGCCGTGGCGTATTCGTACCCGGGCAGCATGCCGAACAGCGGCCCGCGGTGGCCGGTGTCGAGGGCCGTCGCCCGGCCGTCGCGCAGCAGGAGCGGCGCCAGATGGCCCGCGCAAGCCCAGCGGAAGTTGCGCTGGGCGTCGACGTGTCCGATGATCCCGGTCGCGGTCTGGGCTGCCGGGTCGCCGCACAGGAGTTCGTTGAGCCAGGTGGTGAGCTGGCCGGCGTGGGTTCCCGGAGCGTGGGCGAGCCCGGCCAGGGCGTGGCGCTGCTGCGCCATCCGGGCGACGGCGCCCAGCCCGTGACCGCAGGCGTCGCCGATGGCGAGCAGGCCCCGGCCGTCGGGCAGCAGGCGGCACTTGTACCAGTCGCCGCCGACGGCGGCCTCCGATTCGGCGGGAACGTAAGCGGCTGCCACGGACAGCCCGAGCCCGGCGAGTTCCGCCGAGTGGGTGGGCATCAGGGCCTCCCGCAGCACCGAGGCCACCCGCCGCTCGGCGGCCGCTTCCTCGCGCAGTTGCTCCGACTGGCGCCGGGTCGCCGCGAGCCGTTGCCGGCTGCGGACCTGCGTCGTGAGGTCGCGTGCGATGAGGTGGACCGACCACACGAGCCCGTCCGTGGACAGGACGGGACGGCCCACCAGGTGCAGGGTGCGGATCTCGCCGAACACGCTGAAGCGGACCTCGACCCCGGGCGGCTCCTCCCCGTCGAGCAGACCCGTCAGCAGCTTCCCGAAACGGGGTACGTCCTCCAGCAGGACGGCATCGCAGAGGTCCGCCAGCGACAGGGGCCGCGCCGCATCGGTACGGAAGAGCCAGCACAGCCCTTCGGACCAGACGGTGTCCCCCGAGAGCAGGTCCCAGGTGCCCCAGCCCATGGACGCGATGTACTGCGCGTCGCGCGAGAGGAGCTCCGCACGGTCGTGGGCGGGACGCCAGGTCGCCAGTACGTTGTCCCCACAGGAGGCGGCCTCGTAGAGCAACTGCGTGCGGTGCAGACCGTCCCCGCGATGCTCGGTGTAGTCCACTGCCAGCGCCTTCAGGG
The DNA here is from genome assembly GCF_042730015.1 of Streptomyces sp. NPDC059957. Lineage (NCBI taxonomy): Bacteria > Bacillati > Actinomycetota > Actinomycetes > Kitasatosporales > Streptomycetaceae > Streptomyces > Streptomyces sp. NPDC059957. The sequence goes on from NZ_JBHWMB010000088.1 coordinate 15,899, forward strand.
CGCGCCCGGATCGGAGCACTCCGGCCAGCGCGTCGACCAGACCGCCGGCGGCGGCTCCCGGCTGGACGTCCCGCAGTCTGCTGCCCACGTGCCGGTCGGGTGACTCCAGCCACCGGGCCGGACGGACGTGGTTCCCCGCCCGCACGGTGAAGTCCACGGTCCGGCCGGCATCGTCGCGGACGGGCACGAGCAGTGCCGCTGACACGGGGATGGCGGGCAGCGTGGCGCACACGCATGCCCACGGATCGTGGCCCTCCGGCCCGTCGCCGCAGGAGTGTCCGGGGCCGTCGCCCCCGCCGCAGGCACAGGTCCGCGGCGGGCCGCCCGCCGGGCCGGACGCGGGAACTCTCTCGTCCGGCCGCACGCCGGCGGCACTGGCGACGGCCTTTCGCAGGGCCGCGACCTCACGCGCGAGGAGTTCCTTCAGCGAGCCCGGGTCCTGCGGAATCAAAGGCGACAACGTTCCTCACAAGGAAGCGGAAGGGAAACGGGGACTCTCTAGGACCTTGTCACTGTTTGCTTCCATCGGCCGCCCAAGAACCTGGGGACAACCGGTCGTCAAACCGGCGGAAGAAGTCCACCTCGGCGGGGTCTCCAGCGCCTGCAGTCTCGCGGTTCCCCCGATCGGGCCAGTGTGGTGGGGGCGGAGCGGGGCACACGCGCGTAGCTGTCAGCCGATCCTGGAGGCCCATCAATGTCCTGCGTGTCTGCTCTGATCGTTGTGCACCTCGAGACGGCGTCGGGCCACGTGCATTTCCTTGCCCGCTTCTCGTATGACAGCGGAGACCCGTACGTGGTGCAGGCGGAGTTCTTGGACGATGTCGACGTCTTGGCACGGTGGCACTTCGACCGGGAGATGCTGGCCGAGGGGCTCCACCGTCCGGTGGGGGAGGGCGACGTCGCATTCCGCCCCGACACGGGGTCCGGACGCGATGAACTACGCGTCGAACTGATGGGCCGGAGCGCCGATCAGCAGGACAACGCCGTTGTCTTTGTGGATGCCCCCGTGCTGAGGGGCTTCCTGGACGAGACCTACGCAGTCGTCGCTGCCGGGGAGGAGTTCCTCGACCTCGACAAGCTTCTCGACGAGTTCCTGGCTCGCTGAAGACCCCGAGCGTCCGACCAGACCTGCCGAGTGCCGTCTCTTGTGGACGTAGCGACGGCATGAGTGGCGCTCAGGCAACCGACCGGTGAGAGGCCGCCGGCGTCAGTTGGGGTGCGGGGGACGGCGCGGGTCGGACCCGGCGCAGGACACACAGGTGGTCGCGGCGGGCCGGATCTCCAGGCGCTCGGGCGGAATCGTCGCGCCGCACCCCTCGCACTGCCCGTAGTCGCCCCGTTCGAGCCGTTCCAGTGCCTGGTCCAGCTCGTCCAAATGGTCGTGCGCCCGCGCCATCAGGGAGGCCACGTGGGCACGCTCGAAGGCCGTGCTGGCCCCTTCGGGGTCGTGCTCGTCGTCGACCGCGACCAGGGCGTTCGCCGCGACGATCCCGTCGAAGTCGCGCCCCAGCGCGGCCACCCGATCGAGCGTGTCGTCGCGGTCAGCCGCGAGGCGGGCGCGGGCAGCCGCGAAGGCGGACGGGTCGAGCTCTTCATAGTCGTACCGGGGTGCATCGCCCATGTGTGGGACAACACGGGGCCGCGGGTCCCGATTCCCCTGGCCCGGCCCGGCCCGGCAGCGGTCACCGAGTACCCGGGGGCGACGGCACTACCGAGACGTTCGCTGTCGCCGACTGACCGGCCGGGTGATTCAGGAAAGGTTCAGGTGGAGGCGGACGACCGTGGCCGGGGCGCCGGTGTGGACTTCGACCAGGTCGCACAACTGGCGCACGGTCCACAGGCCGTGCCCGCGGGGCAGACCGGGGTCCGGTGGCAGGTAGCCGAGCGTCCACCCGGTATCGGCAGGGAAGCGGTTGGGGCCGGGGTCGCTGATCTCGCAGATGACCTTGTGCCCCGTACGCCACACCGAGACTTCGCCGCGCCCTCCGCCGTGCTGAACAGCGTTGGTGGCCACTTCGTTGACGGCGAACGTCAAAAGCTCCGCCCCCTGAGGGGACATCCCCAGCTGCGCGGCATGCCGGGCGACGAACGAGCGCACGTGGTGCAAGTCGGTGCCGAAGCCCATCGTGGCGTTGCTTCCCGGCGCGGGAACCGGGGACAGGTTCCGATGCCAGGCGGCGCCCTGGGGAGGGACGTAGTGACCGCTCGTTTCGGCAGCCGGTCCGGTCACCAGCTGCGGGTGGGTACGGCGGGCGTCGGCGACGATCTGGTCGGGGAGCGTCCGTGTGTCATAGGGGCAGACGATCCATGCCGGGCAGTGGGCGAAGGCGAGGTTGATGACGGCCTCGTAGCGGGTCCACTCGTCGGTTTCCAACGCGTCGCGGCCGTGCCAGACGGGCTCACCGATCACGCGTACCTGAGGATGGCGCCCAGTGGCGGTGCGTTCGTCGACGTAGCGGTAGTAGGCGCCGAGGGTGCTGCCAGGCGTCTGGTACCAGTCGTCGGCCGCGATGAATTGCACCGAGTTGCCGGCGCTGCCGAGTTGTTGACGCAGCAGGTCGATGTTGGCGGGTGTGGTGACGGCGAGGACTGCCTCGTCATGCTGGAGACCGTCCAGACAGAACGGGACGGTCGCGGCCAAGAACGCCTCGTCGGACCCGTAAACCAGGCCTTGGTGCACCAACCGAGGGGTCCGGTCGGGCTGCGAGGCGGTCACGTCGATCACGCTGCTCATGCCGAGGCTCCCGGGGAGGTGACGACCAGGGCGTCCTGCTGGTCGAAGCCGGCCACGGCTATCACCTGGCACAGCAGTGGGGCAAGTTCCACCACCCGCATGTGGCGGCCGGGCTCGTATCGCTCGGCGGTGTGCGCCAGAGCGCGCAGACCGGCCAGGTCGATGAACTCGAGCGCGCTCATGTCCACCCGTACGTCCCCGGCCCAGTCGAGGGTGGCGTCCAGAACCGCAGTCAGAGCGTCGGTGGTGCGGTAGTCCACGGTGCCGATCACACGCATCGTGCGTTCCCCTTCCTCGAAGGTGGGAACGATCCGCAACAGGTTGTCCTCGTAGAGCGGGGAGAGTTCCACGGTGCCCGGGTGGCAGTGGTCGTAGGTCTGCAGTTGAGTGGGGTGAAAGAGGCGGGCATCGTACTGGCAGACGGCCGAAGCAGGCTGTCCCTCGAAGACCGAATTGACCATGCTCTCGTATGAGGCGAGCTCGTCCGTGTTGCCGATCTCACGCAGAACCCAGCTCATTTCACCGCTGACCCGGAGTCCCTTGAAACCAGAGGCCGCAGCGCTTGCCATCTCCTGCCGCAGGGTGGCCGCCATCACCATGGCGTCGAAACGTCCCGAAACCAGGTAGCCGTCGCTGGCAGTGACCACCTGCAGCTGTCCGCTGGACAACGCAGCGTCCGGATCCGTCTGTGTCGACCGAAGCCAGTCGAGCACCGCGGCAGGCTTCTGCCGGTCGGCGAAATACATCACTCGCTCACCGCGCTTCAAGCCATCGGACACGTAGGCGGTGACCACCCGGCGCTGCTCGGAATCGTCGGCGAACGCCAGACAGACGTGATCCCCATGGCCAAGGCTGTGGACCGGCCGCTCCCTGCTGCCCTGCGAGATCATCGTTTCCTCACCGTCCGCCCCTGGCTCGCGAGCCCGCGTGGAAAAGGCTCGTCCCACCGCTTGCGGGCGGTGTTCCAAGCCGTCAGTAACAATACCCGGTCCAGGTATGCCGTCTGACGCCGGATTCCTGCTGCGCAGGGGCAGAACGCGCTACGTGAAACGCCATGTGGGGAGCGGGGCTTTCCCACCGGGGCTCGGGTTAGAGCAGACGGATGGTGCCGCTGGCGGTGCGGGGGTCGTCATTGACGGTGACCCTGTAACCGCGCAGGAGCCCGTCGAGGGTGGCGCCGAGATCGCCAAGGGCTCCCTGGCTGTTACAGGTGGCGGTGGCCTTGTCGCGAGAGATCGCGACGCAGGCGGCCGGACATGCAGCCGTTCGACGTCAACTTCGCGGCGGCGGCGTCCGGCCAGACCTTATAGCTGCCCCATGCGACGTGTTCGTCGATGCCGGCGTGGCTGTAGTCCCAGTCAAGGAGGACGTTGGCGGGTCCCAGGTTGCCGATGTCCGCTGGGTTGTCGCCGTCGGCTCCACCATCGTTCGGGCCCACCAGCCCGCCGCCGGGGTCGCCCCATGAGTGCCCCGGCGTCAAGCAGGGTCCCTCTTGGACGGCTTGCGCATGGGACTTCGTCCGCTCGGCCTCTCCTGTACGTGCTCGACCATCGTCCCGATGTCCAGCCGGTCCGGTCCGTCCGCTGAGAGGGACCCTCTGCCGGCCCGGCCTGCCCCCACGTACGGAGCTCTGCCCCAACGCGACGCTCTGATGGGTGGCCGCTACCGGCTTGAGGGCTCCATAGGATCCGGCGGGACGGCGGATGTCTTCCGCGGCATCGACCACGTCCTCGGCCGTGAGGTGGCCGTCAAAGTGTTCCGCGTGGTTACGGACACGGTGACTGCAGATCGCTTCTACGACGAAGCACGCCTGCTGGCCCGCTTTTCCCACCGGGCCCTGGTCACCGTCTACGACGTAGGCCGCCACGGACAGGGTGCCTTCATGGTCACGGAGTTGATCCGTGGCGCCACCCTGCGCGCCCGATTGGACGCCGGTCCTCTCAGCCCCGTTCGGGTCACACGGATCGGCGCCGACATCTCGTCAGCCCTCGACCACGTCCACGCTCACGGCATCATCCACCATGACGTGAAACCCTCCAATGTCCTGCTCAGCGAGGAAGGCTCCCCGCACCTCGCTGACTTCGGGCCGTCCAGGACCGTGCACGAGCATTCCATCAGTGCACCCGACACCCTGGTCGGCACTGTCACCTACATGGCACCTGAGCAGCTCCTTGGCGAAAGCGCGAGTAAGGCCAGCGACATCTACGCCCTGGGAGTGACACTCCGCGAAGCACTCACGGGCCACCAGGAGTACCAGGGAACGCAGGCCATGACCGGCCGGGATCCCGCGGAACGTCCTGATGCCGCTGCCGTCCACTCGCGCCTGCAGGACATCGCGCACGCCCCGCGATCCCGCACCGCGAGGAGTCGCGCCACGAAGCCAAGGTCTCTGCTGCCCGTTACCGCGGCCCAGGGTAACCTCGGTCGCTTTCGGTACGCGCTCGGGTCACGTGCGGCTCCTTGGCCGGCACCAGGCCCAACATCTCGAGGAGCGAGGCCAGGTCGCTGGGACTGGTGGTGTGGGACTCGATCACCTCTTGGGCACGCTCGTGAGGGTCCGTTACGCCCAGGAAGGGGCTCGGGTGCGGGTGCGGGTGCCGGGCTGAGGCGCCCCCTCCGGACCTACTCTGCCGGTCGGGGCGCGACTGGTATCCGGAAGCAGGCGCGCAGACGGCTGTGGTGCCTGCGGCGCGGCTGAGCCGTACGCGGCGTGAAACGACGTCAAGGGCCTCCGTCAGGAGGCGCGGGCCGAGCGAGTGCGGCCGAAGCGGCAAACCGACGGAGAACCGTAGGGCGTTGCGACGTCGGTCTGTCATGTGCTGCTCCCCGTCCTTCCGCTCGCGTCCTGGCGAGTGTCAGCCGGACCTGCGAGGTCACTTCGGCTGCGGCGGCCCATCTGCGTCCATTCGGCAAACCACCAGGCACCGGATATCACGACACCCCACACCAGCGCGCTGAGCAGAGCCATCCGCCAGGATGCGTCTTCGCTCACTCGCTCGACACCCGTCAAGGCAGCCCAGCTGATGGTAAGTACAGCAATCGTACGAAAACTTCGGTGCTTGAACATGCGGCCCTCCTACCCCACCCGTGTGGGCTAAACGGAAGCAGCACTCGGCCGGTTGAAAATTGGTGGGGCTTGTCTGCTCTGCCGCATCGAGCTGCCGATACGGCCCTGTGGGGAAGCGTCCGGCGATGCGATCGCAGGCACAACGATGGACTGGCGTTTCGGGGTTGCCTGGTTTCTGTTGCCGAAGACGGTCGAAGCGTCTTCCCGCCTGCGCCGGTAGGAACAGGTAATTTTGTGTGCATGTCCGAGGCGTGGTGGGGCAGGTGATGCCTCGGAGGTTGATAACTATGGTTCCCCTGCTTCTTGTTCTTCTGCTGGTTCTGGTTCTCGCCGGGGCGGGTTTCGCGATCAAAATTCTCTGGTGGGTCGCTATCGCGGTCCTCGTGCTCTGGCTGATTGGTTTTGTCGCCCGCCCGAAGGGCAGCAGCGGCCGGTGGTATCGCTGGTAGCTGGTACGAAGTCACCATTTAAATGTGGTGTGGCGGTGGCCTGTCACTCCCCGATCCGGGGTTGACAGGCCATCGCCACCTCGCCATGTGCGGGGCCCTGGATTTGCCCTACCTGGTGGCATCGGAAATCGGGTGTGATGCGGCCGGCCTCGACGATCGACGGCCGTTTCGGTCTGGATGTGGACGGAGAAGTGTACGGAGTGAAATGCGGGGCAAGCGATGGTTAGGTCGGAACGAGAGTTCTGCCGTTAATGCAGTAGGTGCGGTAGGGATATCCATTTCCTTCCGTCTCCACGACCGGAGGAGTTGCTTTTTGCATGACTGAGAATTTCTGGGGTTACCGCGAGACTGCCGGCCGTCTGGGTGGGTCGGATCTGACGGGGTACAAGGTCGAGGCGAGCGACGGTTCTATCGGCAAGGTCGACAAGCACTCGGATGAAGTCGGCTCCTCGTACATCGTGGTCGACACAGGTCCGTGGATCTTCGGCAAGGAAGTCCTGCTGCCCGCGGGCACGATCAGCCGGATCGACGCGAACGACGAGAAGATCTATGTCGACCGGACGAAGGAGCAGATCAAGAACGCTCCGGAGTTCGACAAGGACAAGCATCTCGGTGATGCCGACTACCACCGCCAGGTCGGCGGCTACTACGACGGACCGCACCGTCTGTAGCACGCGCGCGGACACCGAGCACTCCAGGGCGGGGACGGCAGCAACAAGCTGCCGCCCCCGCCCTGTTGCACGTGCTGGGTGGGGGCGTGCAGGCTGATGCGTCGGCCGTGTTCTTCGGCGGTGGGGCGGGCCTGAAGGATGGCGTTGAGGCTGGAGGACTCGCAGAAGGTGAGCTGGGTCAGGTCCAGGACCACTTCGGCGGACAGTCGGGCTGGGCGATCAGCGTGCGCAGGGCTTCGTAGAGCTGCGGCGCACGGACGGAGACAGCTCGGCCAGCACGTGACGTGACGCCGCTGCCATCCACCCGTCGAGGGGGGTCACCGTGCCGTGAAAGGAGGGAAGCCCCGGCCGCTCTGTGCTGCCCGGGCGCGGTGTGCGAGCCGGCGGGCAGCGTGCACACTGCGTCGCGCCAGGCAGAGCTCGCCCGCCGAGACGTGGCAGGTCGGGCACGGCTCGGCGAACGCGCCGTGCCGGAAACGGCGGTGCGTCTCGTAGGCGGCATCCAGCATCGCGTCGAGCGCCGAATGCGGGAGACCAACGGCTATGAGGGCGGCTGCGTGCACCGATCGGCGAGGGGTGACTTCCAGGACCGGGGTGGTGCTCATGAAGGGATCTCCTCGTCGTGTAAGGGGGAGTACGCAAGCCGTGCCTACCCACGGACGCGCGGGCCACCGGGTGGCGCGAGCCCCCGGCAGTGCCAAAGGTGCGGCTTACGCCGCTGTGGCTACCGGGGGCGAGGCAGCCGAGAGCGCGGCGGTGGCCAGGGTGCGGGTGGGTTGGACGGCCAGCCCCTCGGCCCCCACCTGTGCCTCCAGCGCCCGGCGTGCTTCGGCGGTCGCCGCGAGGACGGCCAGCGGCGCTCCTGCGGAGCGGCACATGCGGTGGGTTCGTACGACCGTGCTCACCGCGGCGGTACTCAGCGGCGCGTCCGAGAGTTCCAGCATGACGGGTGCGGACCGGTGGGCGGCGAGGTATCCGTCGATAGCCGAGGCGGCTGCGGCCCGGCCGGCGATATCCAGATCGGCCCGAAGCCGGATGATCAGCACACCGCTCTCGGTCACGTTGAAGGGCAGCACGGACACTCCTTGTCCTCATGATCATCTCGGCTCGATATCGTGCGGATGCCCGCGTCCGGGACTGGTATGCGTGAACTTCACGGTCGGGATCATCAGCGGCGGTGGAGAACGGCGGGTGCCCAACCCGTTCCTGCGGTGCCGGCTCGACAAAGCCTCACCGGGAGTCGACGAAGAGACTTGTCGCTGGACCCGGCTTCGGAGGTGCGGTCCTCCCGGATCGGGCTGCGACAGGGTCGTTGAGAACGGCCGTAGCGGTCACCGACGATCTAGGGGTATCCCTGGGCGGGGGGTACAGGAACGGGGCAGGCACCTTGCGCTGTCCACGATCGGCGCGCGATCGGCGGTGGAGGGAGGAGCCGCCGGTGAGTCGAACAGGTCGGCCGGGGGAGCGAGGCAGGCGTCCTGGCGGGGTTCAGTGGGCGAGAAGGGGAAGGAGCGAGTCATGAAGGGAGAGACGATGCCGGATAGGCCACGTCGCACGGCCGGTCTGAGATGTGAGGACGCCCGGTCGATCGCCCGCGATGCCTTGGCGGCGAGCGGAGTGGGGAAGCACCTGGTGAACGACGTGCTGCTGGTCGTTTCCGAGCTGGTCTCCAACGCGGACCGCCACGCCGGCGGCGTCAGCGACTTCCGCGTCGTGCCTCTCGCGGGCTGTGTGGCGGTCGAAGTGTCGGACAGATCCTCGTCGTTTCCCCGCACGCCGGGAACACCCCTTGATGTACCGGGAGGATTCGGCTGGCTGCTGGTCAACCGGATCGCCGACCACACGGAGATCCGGCCGTCTGCCCACGGCAAGACGATCACAGCGTTCATCCCGCTCTCCGCTACCCCCTGAACCACGTCCGGCCGTCATGCCCGACACCCGCTCGGTCCCACGGTGCGCCACTTCGTCGTTGTCAGCGATGGTGAAGATCTGCTGCGCTGCGACGAGCTCGAAGAGCCGTTCGGGCTGGGGAGAGAGGCGCCCGGCTAGCACGAGGGGACGCCGGCCCGCCGGGCGCGACGCCAGGCCGCACGCGGCCCACGAGATTTTCGGCGCGTCCTCGCGGACATGAGCGAGGCGGCGCTGGAAAGGCGCTGAGTATGACACGCGCATCGAAGCCAGGCCCATGTGAGGACGACAAGGGCGGGGAATCCGGCCCCGAGAGCACGGCAGGACCGGATCGGCAGGTGAAGGAGCGGGAGCCCGACCGGCCCACCGAGCTGCCCAAGCGGTCATGGAAGGCGGTGCTGCGCGGCACCGTGGAGGAGTTCAAGGACGACGAGCTCGCCGACCGGGCCGCAGCGCTCACCTATTACGGGGTCCTGGCGCTCTTCCCTGCACTGCTGGTGCTGGTGTCACTGCTGGGCATCGCCGGGGAGTCGGTGACGAAACAGGTCCTGGTCAACCTGCAGGAACTCGCTCCCAGCTCGGCGCGGGACGTGGTCAGCGACGCCGTGCAGCAGCTCCAGGGCCACTCCGGGGTCGGCTCGCTCCTGGCGATCGTCGGCCTGACTGTCGCTGTGTGGTCGGCGTCCGGCTACATCGCCGCGTTCATCCGTACCTCGAATGCCGTCTACGACATGCCCGAAGGGCGCCCTGTGTGGAAGGTCCTCCCGCTGCGCTTGGCCCTCACCGTCACGCTGACGGTCCTGGCCTGCGCCAGTGCGCTCATCGTCGTATTCTCCGGCTCCCTGGCCCGGCAGGCGGGCACCGCGCTGGGGGTTGGGGACGCTGCTCTGACCGTGTGGTCGATCGCGAAGTGGCCGGTGCTGGTCCTCCTCGTCACGATCATGATCGCGATTCTCTACTGGGCCGCGCCGAACGCGAAGGGCCGCGGATTCAAGTGGGTGACGCCAGGCAGCCTCCTGGCGCTGGTCATCTGGATGGCCGCCTCGGCCGGTTTCGCGTTCTACGTCGCGAACTTCGCCTCCTACAACAAGACCTATGGCACCCTCGCCGGCGTGATCGTGTTCCTGGTCTGGCTGTGGATCACGAACCTTGCGATCCTCCTCGGCCTGGAGTTCGATGCCGAAATGGTTCGCCAGCGCGCGATCGCCGGCGGGCTGCCCGAGGACGAGGAACCTTACGTCGAACCCCGCGACACCCGTGCCTGGAGCGACGGCGACCGCCGGCGGATGAAGCACTGACCCGTCAGCACTCGTCAGCACTCGCCGCGAGACCGGCCCGGCCCGCACGGCCGGTTCCTGTGCCCCTCGACCACCGCTCGAAGGCGATGCAGCCAGAATCCGGGACCAATCACGCGGGATGAGCCTGTTCGTTTATGCCTTCTTCTTCTGGTCCGTCCGGGGCGGAGCGGTCGAGCCGAGTGGTGACGGGTGTGGCCGCGACGCCGTGCAGGAGTACCGACAGCAGCACGGTGAAGGTCACCACCGCCCACAACTCGCGGACGGGGGCGGCGAATTCTGCTGCGCCCAAGGCGTACGCGAGGTAGAAGAACGAACCGATGCCCCGGATGCCGAAGAACGCGATGGCCGCTCGCTCTTTGCCCGCGGCCTTGCCACCGATCTGGACGGCCCAGCCGACGGCCGGGCGGATCAGCAGGAAGAGCACGAGCCCGAGAGCTGCTCCGCGCCAGGTCAGTGCGGCCAGGCCGCCGTCGGCGATGTAGCCGCCGACGAGGAAGAGGATGACGGCGGTGAGGAGCCTTTCGATCTGATCGGTGAAGGCGTGCATGACGCGGTGGTACCGGTGGGAGCGTTCGGCGTTGCGGATCGTGCAGGCGGCGACGAAGACGGCGAGGAACCCGTAGCCGTGGAGGATCTCGGTCAGCCCGTACGCCGTGAAGGTCGCGGCCAGCGCAACGAAGCCCTCGCGGTGTTCGGAGAGCCGCAGTGCCTTCCAGGAGGCCTGGAAGAACATCCAGCCGAGGAGCCGTCCGACACCGAGCCCGACCGCCAATCCCACCACGCTGCGCACCAGGATGTCGCTCCACACCCAGTGCCAGAGTCCATCGGTGGACCAGCCCGTTGCCGAAGCCGTGGTCAGGGCGATGGCCGCCAGGACGAACGGGAAGGCCAGACCGTCGTTGAGCCCGGCCTCGCTGGTCAGCGCGAAGCGGACCTCGTCCTCGTCGTCTTCATCGTCGGTCGGCTCTCCCACGCGTACTTCCGCGGCCAGGACCGGGTCCGTGGGAGCGAGGGCGGCCGCCACCAGCAGGGCCACGGCCGGTGGCCACCCCAGCAGCCACCCCGCTGCGGCCGCGGTGAGCAGGATCGTCAGGGGCATGGCCAAGCCCAGCAGTCGCCACGTCGTCGACCAGGCGCGATAGCCCGGTGGCCGGTTGATGGCCAGACCCGCGCCCATCAGCGCGACCACGACACAGACCTCCGTGAGGTGCTCCACGACGCCGCGGTGCCGGACGGGGTCGAGTGTCGGGAGCGCTTCTAGCGGCAGCAGGAACACCAGGAACCCCGCTGCCAGGAACACCATGGGCAAGGACAGGGGCCGCTTCGCGAGGGCGGTGGGAAGCACCGCCGCGCACAGAGCCCCCAGCCCCGCGCAGGCGTACACCACGTCTACCCCGGTCAAACCCAGCAAGCCGATCACCATTCTCCTGCGGAACCCTCGTGGGGACTCGCCTACCCGATCTTGCAACGGGCAGCCCGAGTACGCCCCTGCGGCTTCGATGCACGGTGACTGCGGGTCGGCCCCTGCTTCAGGGGAGCAGGGGCCGAGGCCTCCTTGGGCCGTAGGGACCGGCTGGGCCTGATTCAGACCGAGGTGGGGAACCTGTCCCAGGCGCGGTGTTCCCTCAGCCCCTGGGTGATGGCTTTGAGGGCGGCGGTGGGGCTGGAGGTGAACGCGATACCGGGGGCGCCCTCCCGGATGCCGGCCGCTAGCAGGGTGGGGGACGAGTCGTTCCAGCCTCCGATGGCTTTGCCGTGGCGGTAGGCCTCCGTGAGCAGCACGAGGACTCGGGGGTCGGGGCCATCCGGGTCGGGGGCTCCGGCCAGGTGCTACCGACTTGGGACAGCGCCGGGCTGGGGGCCGGTTCGGCGAGGGGGTGGGTGGGGCCGGCGCGGGAAGTCCGAGCCCGGGGGCCACAGCTCCGATCCCCGAGTGCTTCGTTCGGCCCAGGTCTCGCAGGGCCTTCCGTCTGTGTGTTTGCCGGCCGCGATCCGGGTCAGACGAGGAAGGGCAAGGAGTTCCCCGTCCCTCAGGGAGTGATCAGCTGTGTCGAAGGACGAGAAGAGCCGGGCCAAGACCGAGCAGGCCAAGGGCAAGCTCAAGGAAACGGCCGGCCGCCTGGTGGGCAACAAGCGACTGACGGCCGAGGGCCGTGCCGAGCAGGCGAAGGGCGACGCCCGCCAGGCCAAGGAAAAGATCAAGGACGTCTTCAAGCACTGACCCGTACACACCCGGCGTCCACCGCCGCGGTCCCGGACCCCCACGGGTCCGGGACCGCGGCGCGTCCAAACCGATCGAGGGAGGGCTCCCGCATGACGTTGCCGGGGGAAGAAGCAAGGGCGGCCGGGCGCGGTTCCGCGTCGTTCGGGCGCGATGTGGTGCTGGCCGTGGGACTCGCGGGTATATGCGTCGGTGGCCTGGCCGTCTTCCTCAAGACCGGCGCGGGCGGTTGGGTCGCGCCCGTGGTCACCGCGGTGGTCCTCGCGGTCGGGGTGGCGCTGGTCAAGTGGAACGTTTCGCCCGTCCGCCGGCGCTCCACCGCCCCTCCGGCTCCCGGCCCGGCCGCGCACGGGGATCCGTACCCGGTCGAAGTGACGGCGGTCATGGACGTGCCCGCCGCCGGAAGGGTGCCGGACGTGGGTGCCGGTGCGCTGGACCTCGCCGCGGTCGACGCCGACGGCTTCGAGCAGGCGATAGCCGCGCTGTGTG
>NZ_JBHWMB010000089.1:0-28727 GCF_042730015.1 Streptomyces sp. NPDC059957
TGGTTCCACCCCCCTCTTGTGGCCCCCGCTTTCAGCCCGTCCGGCGTTTGAGGACCGGGTCAGGGCCGGCCCTGGGAACGGTGGAAGGGCGGGTCGGGGACAGCCCCGCAGGGCACACGTGGTGCGGAACGCGTACCGAGTCAGAGGAACCAGGAGGACGGAAGCGATGAGCGAAGCTACGAGGGGGCGGCGGAGGTCGCCCCGCGACCTGGTGGGCGGGGCCCCCGCGGAGACGTGGAGCCTCCGCTTCGACGACCGCGAACTGCCGGCGCAGTCCGGACAGAGCATCGCCGCCGTCCTCTGGTCCGCCGGCATCCTCGCCTGGCGGACCACCCGCGAAACCGCCGCCCCCCGCGGAGCGTTCTGCGGGATCGGAAGCTGCTTCGACTGCCTCGTCACCGTCAACGGCCGCCCGAACCAGCGCGCGTGCCTCGTTCCCGCCCGCCCGGGCGACCACGTCACCACCCAGGAAGGGACCGGCCGTGACGACCTCGCCGTCTGACTCCCAGGCCGCCGACCTCGCCGTCGTCGGCGCCGGCCCCGCCGGCCTCGCCGCCGCGGTCACGGCCGCCGGCCTGGGCCTGCGCGTGATCCTGCTCGACGCGGGGGAGCGCCCCGGCGGGCAGTACTACCGCCACCCCGCGCCCGGACTCGGCGCGGCCCGCCCCGAAGCGCTGCATCACGGATGGGCGGACTTCGCCTCGCGTGAAGCCGCCCTGCGGGCCCACGCGTCGGCCGGCCGGGTCACGTACCTGCCGTACCACCACGTCTGGACGGTGACTCCGGACTCCGTGGGCGCCGCCTGGACCCTGCACGCCGTCGCAGGGCCCGACGAGGTGCCCGCCACGGTCCGGGCCCGTGCCGTCCTGCTCGCCACCGGTGCCTACGAGCGCCAGCTCCCCTTCCCCGGCTGGACCCTGCCCGGGGTCGTCGGGGCCGGTGGGGCGCAGGCCATGCTCAAGAGCGGGCTCGTGCTCCCCGGTAGCCGGGTCGTCGTCGCCGGGAGCGGGCCGCTGCTGCTCGCCGTGGCCGGCTCGCTCGCCGCCGCCGGAGCCCGGGTGCCCGCCGTCGTGGAGGCGGCCGCGTACACCGGCTACGCGCACCACATTCCCGCCTTGCTCCGCAACCCCGGCAAGCTCGCCGAAGGCGCCACGTACGGCGGGGCGCTGGTCCGCCACGGGGTGCGCCTGCTCACCCGGCACGCCGTCACCGAGGCGCACGGCGCCGACCGGGTCGAGGCCGTCACCGTGGCCCGCCTCGACCGGGACTGGCGCCCGGTCCCCGGCACCGCCCGTCGCATCCCCTGCGACGCCGTGGCCGTCGGCCACGGGCTGGTGCCCCAGTTGGAGCTGGCCACCGGTCTCGGCTGCGCGACCCGCCCGAGCCCGGACGCCACCGTCGCCCTGGAAGTGGATGCCGGGCAGCGGACCTCCGTCCCCGGGATCTGGTCCGCCGGGGAGACCGGCGGCATCGGGGGGGCTCAACTGGCCCTGGTCGAAGGGGAGATCGCGGCCCGTTCGGTCGCGGGCCGGGTGGTTCCGGTGCGGCTGGTCCGTACGCGTACGAGGCTGCGCGCGTTCGCCGCCGCGATGGCCGGCGCCCACCGCCCGGGCCCCGGCTGGACCGGCTGGCTGCGCGAGGACACCGACGTGTGCCGCTGCGAGGAGGTCCCGGCGGGCCGGATCCGGGAGGCCGTCGAAGACCTGGGGGCGCGGGACGCCCGTACGGTCAAACTGCTCACCCGGGCAGGGATGGGCTGGTGCCAGGGCCGGATGTGCGGGCCGGCCGTGGCCGCGCTCGCCGGGACCGATCCCGCACCCGACCGCAGGCCGCTGTCCTGCCCGGTCCCGCTCCGGCACCTCGCCGCACTTCCGGCGGAACCTCCGGCCGCACTTTCCCCCGAACTTCCCTGACGGGACCACCGACAGGGCGGCCGCACCTCTTGTGGCCACGTCACACCCACTAGTAAAATGTCACACATCACCCTAGGGAGCACTCTCATGACCCACGCGCACACCCCCGCGCCCGCCGCTGCGGACACCCGTACCCGCCCCTGGCACGGCATCATGGTCGCCACCACCCTGCCCCTGCGGGAAGACCTGAGCGTCGACCACGACGCCTACGCCGAACACGTGGCCTGGCTGATCGCCAACGGCTGCGACGGCGTCGTCCCCAACGGCTCCCTCGGCGAGTACCAGACCCTCACCGACGAGGAGCGCGCCCGCGTCGTCCGCACCGCCGTCGAGGCCGCCGGCGACGGCGCCCGCGTGATGCCCGGAGTCGCCGCCTACGGCAGCGCCGAATCCCGCCGCTGGGCCGAGCAGGCCGCCGAGGCCGGCTGTGGATCCGTACTCCTGCTGCCGCCGAACGCCTTCCGGGCCGACGCGGACACCGTGCGCGCCCACTACGCCGATGTCGCACGCGTCGGCGTGCCCGTGGTCGCGTACAACAACCCCATCGACACCAAGGTGGACCTCGTCCCGGCCCTGCTGGCCCGGCTGCACGCCGACGGCTCCATCGTCGCCGTCAAGGAGTTCAGCGGCGACGTGCGGCGGGCTTATGAGATCGCCGAACTGGCCCCGGGGCTGGATCTGCTGATCGGCGCCGACGACGTGCTGCTCGAGCTGGCCCTGGCCGGCGCGGTCGGCTGGATCGCCGGCTACCCCAACGCGCTCCCGCAGGCCTGCGCCACCCTCTACCGCGCCGCCGTCGCGGGAGACCTCGACACCGCCCTGCCGCTCTACAAGTCCCTGCACTCCCTGCTGCGCTGGGACTCCAAGACCGAGTTCGTCCAGGCCATCAAGCTCTCCATGGACCTGGCCGGGCGTCCGGGCGGCCCGACCCGCCCGCCGCGCTTCCCGCTCACCGGCGAGATCGAGGCCGGTGTCCGCGCCGCCACCGAGAAGGCGCTCGCCGAGGGCCTCAGCTAACCCAGTCAGAAGTCCGAAGTCCGAGGGGGACTTGATGCGCACCCGAAACGTCTACCACGCGGTGGACTCGCACACCGAGGGCATGCCCACCCGGGTGATCACCGGGGGAGTCGGGGTGATCCCCGGCGCCACCATGGCCGACAAGCGGCTCCACTTCATCGAGCACCTGGACCACCTCCGGACCCTGCTCATGTACGAGCCGCGCGGCCACTCCGCGATGAGCGGCGCCATCCTGCAGCCCCCGACCCGCCCCGACGCCGACTTCGGCGTCCTCTACATCGAGGTGTCGGGCCTGCTCCCCATGTGCGGGCACGGCACCATCGGGGTCGCCACCGTCCTGGTGGAGACCGGCATGGTTCCCGTCGTCGAGCCGGTCACCACCGTCCGGCTCGACACCCCGGCCGGCCTGGTCAGCGTCGACGTCCGCGTCGAGGACGGGGCGGCCACCGCCGCCACCTTCACCAACGTCCCGGCCTTCAGCGTCGGCCTCGACCTCAAGGCCGAGGTCCCCGGATACGGCACGGTCACCTACGACCTCGCCTACGGCGGCAACTTCTACGCCTTCGTCGAACTCGACGCACTGGGCCTGCCCTTCGACCGGGAGCGCGGGGACGACCTGCTCGCCGCCGGTCTGGGCATCATGGAGGCGATCAACGCCTCCCCGGACCGGCCCGTCCACCCCGAGAACCCCTCCATCGCCGGGGTCAAGCACGTCTACCTCGCCGCCCCGGGCTCCGACGCCCGCCGCTCCCGGCACGCGATGGCCATCCACCCGGGCTGGTTCGACCGCTCGCCGTGCGGTACGGGGACCAGCGCCCGCATGGCGCAGCTGCACGCCCGGGGGCTGCTGGCGCTGGACACCGACTTCGTCAACGAGTCCTTCATCGGCACCGAGTTCACCGGCCGCCTCGTGGCCGAGACCATGGTCGGCGGGCGCCCGGCCCTCGTGCCCACCGTCACCGGCCGGGCCTGGATCACCGGCACCGCCCAGTACTTCCTCGACCCGTCCGACCCGTTCCCCGGAGGGTTCCTCCTGTGACCGCCGTCGTACGAACCGTGGACTACCACACCGCGGGCGAGCCCTTCCGCATCGTCGACCTCACCACCGGCGGCGCCCCGCCGGTGCCCGGGGACACCGTGGCCGAGCGCTGCGCCACCGCCATCGGACCGGGGGGATCGGGCACGGCCCCCCGGCGCGGCGCCCTGGACGACGTACGGCGGCTCCTCGTTCAGGAGCCTCGCGGGCACGCCGGGATGTACGGGGGCTTCGTGGTCCCGCCCGACGACGACGGCGCCCACTTCGGGGTGCTGTTCTGGCACAAGGACGGCTACTCCACCGCCTGCGGCCACGGCGCCATGGCGCTGGGCGCCTGGGCCGTGGACACCGGCTGGGTCGCAGCCCCGGACGACGGGGACGTCCAGGTACGCATCGACGTGCCCTCGGGACGGGTCGCCGCGACCGTGCACCGCACCGGGGGCCGCACCACCGGGGTCACCTTCCGCAACGTCCCGGCCCGCACCAGCGCCCGCAAGGTGCCCGTCGCCACCACCCTGGGCATGGCCGAGGTGGACATCGCGCACGCCGGGGCCTGCTACGCCTCGCTGCCCGCCCGGGACCTCGGCCTCGACGTGACCCTGGCCTCCCTGCCCGAGCTCGTGCGCGCCGGGAAGGAGATCCGGGCCGCCCTCGCGACCCACCCCGGGACCTGGCACCCGGACGGGCCGCTGCTCTCCGGGGTGTACGGGGTGACCCTGTACGAGGAGCTCCCCGACACCCCCTTCGGGCCGCACCAGCGCAACGTCACCGTCTTCGCCGACGGGCAGATCGACCGCTCGCCCTGCGGCTCCGGCACCTCGGCGCGGCTCGCGCTGCTGGCCGAGGACGGGCGGCTCGGGGAAGGGGAGGACCTGCTGCACGAGTCGGTCGTGGGCACGGTGTTCACGGGCCGCGTCGCCGCGCGGGTGGCCGACGGGGTGGTCACGGAGGTCACCGGTACGGCGTACCGCACCGGTGAGCACCTCTTCAGCGTCGACCCGCAGGACGCGCTCGGCACGGGGTTCCTGTTGTGATCCCCCAACTGTCGGGCGCCGAGATGGCCGGGCTGCTGACCCCGGCCGCCGCCGCCGACGCGCTGGCCGGCGTACTGCTGGCCGGGCTGGACCCGGAGACCTGCCCGCCGCGCAGCGCCCTGCCCGTGCCCGGCGGTGGTGAGCTGCTGCTGATGCCGGCCGCCACCGGGGCCTACGCCGGCGTGAAGATCGCCGGGGTGGCCCCGGGGAACCCGGCGCTCGGGCTGCCCCGGATCACCGGGTCCTACCTCCTCCTGGACGGCCCCACCCTGCGCCCCCTCGCCCTCCTCGACGGGGCGGCGCTGACCACCCTGCGCACCCCGGCGGTCTCGGCGCTGGCGCTGCGCCACCTGGCCCCGGCCGGGCGGCCGCTGCGGCTGCTGGTCTTCGGATCGGGGCCGCAGGCGTACGGGCACCTCGAAGCGGTGCACGCGATGCGGCAGCTGGCGGAGGTGGTGGTCGTGGCCCGTGCGGGGTCCGCGGACAGCGCCGCCGGCGCCGAGAAGCTGGCGGCGCACGCGCGGGGGCTGGGCGTCCCGGCCCGGCCGGGGGCGGCGGCGGAAGTGGCCGACGCCGACCTGGTGATCTGCTGCACCACCTCCCGCGAGCCCCTCTTCGACGGGCGGCTGATCGCGTCGGGCGCCACCGTGGTCGCGGTCGGCTCGCACGAGCCGGACGCCCGCGAGGTGGACACGGCGCTGGTCCGGCGGGCGGCCGTGTACGTGGAGTCGCGTGCGGCGGCTCTGCGGGAGGCGGGCGACCTGCTGGTGCCGGAGGCCGAAGGGGCCATCGGCGCCGGTCATATCAGCGGCACCCTGGCCGACCTGGTCGCGGGCCGGATGCCGGGTCCGGGGGTGGCGAGTTCTCCACAGCTCTTCAAGAGTGTGGGCATGGCCTGGGAAGATCTGGCTGTGGCGGTGGCCCTGTTCGAGGCCGCCGGGAGCGGTGTCCACTGAGGAGCGAGCGCAACGTGACATTGTACGCTGTTCCTCCGCACGCCGATGGTGTGAGCGGTCTCGGAGGAAATGCAATGGGTGACCTGAAGCAGCACAGTCTCATCAAGGCTCAGGAACGGCTCCGCGACCAGGTCGGCCACGCCCTGCGGGCAGCCCTGATAGCGGGTGAACTGCGCCCCGGGAGCGTCTACTCCGCCCCCGGCCTCGCGGCCGAACTCGGCGTCTCGGCCACCCCGGTGCGCGAGGCCATGCTCGACCTGGCCCGCGAGGGCCTGGTGGAACCGGTCCGCAACAAGGGCTTCCGGATCACGGAGGTCAGTGAGCGCGATCTCGACCAGTACACCGAGCTGCGCACGATGATCGAGGTCCCGACCATCGGCCGGATCACGAAGATCGCCACTCCCGAAGCCCTGGAGGCCCTGCGCCCCATCGCGCAGGAGATCGTCACCAGCGCGCGCGAGCACAACCTCATCGGCTACCTGGAGGCCGACCGCCGCTTCCACCTCACCCTCCTCGGCCTCTCGGGCAACGACCGCCTGGTGGAAACCGTCGGCGACCTGCGCAAGCGCTCCCGGCTGTACGGCCTGACGGGCCTGGACGAGGCCGGCAAGCTGGTCTCCTCCGCCGAGGAGCACATCGAGCTCCTGGACCTGATGCTCACCGGCGACGCGGAGGCGGCCGAGGCCTGCATGACCCGCCACCTGGGCCACGTCCGCTCCCTCTGGGCCCAGGGCCGCGACGAACCGGTGGGCCGAACCAAGGGCCGCCTGGGCACGGGCCTCTAGCCCCGGCTCCGGGCCTGGGGCCGGGGCCGACGGCCCCACCCCCCACCCCCTCGACGCCGGGCGGCGCAGCAGCGCGCCCGGCGTTTCGGCATGCCCAACACCCCTGCGCCCGCCCCGATTTGGACACGGCTGGATAACGGTGGGTCCAACCTGGGTCCAACCCCTTGTCAGTACAATTTCACATTACTATGTTACCGGTCACATCATAGAGCGCGGCCCTTCACTGGAGTGACCCATGACCAAGCGCACCCAACTCGCCCTCACCACCGCCCTGGTGGCCGCACTCGCACTCGGCGCCTCGGGCTGCTCCGACCCCAAGAAGGGCTCCGCCGCAGGTGCCGGGGCCTCCAACCCCGCCTCCGCCAACGACGGGAAGATCCTCGGCGGGACCCCCGTCAAGGGCGGCACGATCACGGTCCTGTCCAACCAGGACTTCTCCCACCTCGACCCCGCCCGCAACTGGGTCATGCCGACGATGGACTTCGGCACCCGCCTCCTCTACCGCACCCTGGTCACCTTCAAGGCCGAGCCGGGCAAGGCCGGCAGCGAGCTCGTCCCCGACCTCGCCACCGACCTCGGCACTCCCTCCAACGGGGGCAAGACCTGGACCTTCACCCTGAAGGAGGGCGTGAAGTACGAGGACGGCTCGCCCATCAAGGCGCAGGACATCAAGTACAACGTCGAGCGCTCCATGGCCCCCGACCTCACCGGCGGTCCCGACTACGCGGCCCAGTACCTCGCCGGCGCCGAGGGCTACAAGGGCCCGCTCCAGGGCAAGCACCTCGACTCGGTGAAGACCCCCGACGACCGCACGATCGTCTTCGAACTGAAGCGTCCCGTCGCCGAGTTCTCCGCGACCGCGACCCTGCCCACCTTCGCCCCGGTCCCCGAGTCCCAGGAGAAGGGCACGCAGTACGACGCCCGCCCGTTCTCCTCCGGCCCGTACAAGATCGAGTCCTACGACCGCGACAAGAAGCTGGTCCTGGTCCGCAACGAGCACTGGGACGCCAAGACCGACGCCGTCCGCAAGGCCTACCCGGACAAGTTCGTGGTCGTCATGGGCCTCAAGGGCGGCCAGATCGACGACCGGATCATCGCCGGGGAGGGCGCCGACGCCTCCTCCGTCCAGTGGTCCGACATGCGGCCCGAGAGCGCCCCCAAGGTGCTCCCCAAGCCGGAGGTCAAGTCGCGGCTGCTGGCCGAGTCCCAGGGCTGTACCGAGATGCTCCAGATGAACAACTCCCGCGCCCCCTTCGACGACCCGAAGGTCCGCGAGGCCCTGCAGTACGCCGTCGACAAGGAGGCCGTGGTCACGGCGGGCGGCGGCCCGGCCCTCAACGAGGTCGCCACCGCCTACCTGCCGCCGGCCCTCTCCGGCGGCAAGCAGGCCGACACCCTGAAGATCGCGCCGTCCGGCGACCCGGCCAAGGCCAAGGAGCTCCTCAAGGCCGCCGGCAAGGAGACCCTGAAGGTCTCCCTGGCCGTCTCCACCGGTGACAAGGGCAAGGCGGAGGCCATCCAGCAGGGCCTGGCCCGCGCGGGCGTCGAAGTGGTCATCGACACCGTCGACCCGGGCGCCTACTACGACGTCATCGGCGACACCACCACCGCCCCCGACCTCGTCCTGTCCGGCTGGTGCCCCGACTACCCCTCCGGCTCCACCTTCCTCCCCTTCGTCTTCGACGGCCGCACCATCAAGACCAAGGGCAACTCGGGCAACTACTCGCAGTTCAAGGACGACGCGACGATCAAGCGGATCGACGAGATCAACGCCATGGCCGACGCCAAGGAGGCCAACCAGGCCTGGATCGACCTCGACGCCGAGATCATGAAGAAGTCCCCGGCCGTCCCCGTCCTGCTGGAGCGCAAGCCGCTGCTCGTCGGCACCAACATCGCCGGCGCCTTCGGCCACCCCGTCTGGGTCGGCCAGCTCGACTACGCCACCATCGGCCTCAAGGACCCGGCCAAGAGCCAGGGCCAGGGCTGATCATGACCGCCGCCCTCGCCGCCGACCCGGGCTCCCCGGAGGCGGCGGACGCGGCGGCGGCCAAGGAGATCCCTCCGGGCAGCAGCCCCTGGCAGCTCGCCCGGCGGGAACTCCGCCGCCGCCCCGCCGTCCGCGTCAGCCTCTGCGTCGTCCTCCTCTTCGTCCTGATGGCCGTCACCGCCCCCTGGCTGGGCGCGCTGGGCGGCTGGTCCCCGGACGAGTTCGACAAGTCCGCCATCGACCCCTACCTCGGCGGCCAGCCGCTGGGCTCCTTCGGCGGGATCAGCCCCGAGCACTGGCTCGGCGTGGAACCCGTCACCGGCCGCGACCTGTTCGCCCGCGTCGTCCACGGCGCCCAGGTCTCGCTCCTCATCGCCTTCGCCGCCACCGCCATCGTGGTCCTGACGGGCACCGCCGCCGGAATCGCCGCCGGCTACTTCGGCGGCCGCACCGACACCGTCCTGTCCCGGCTGATGGACCTGACGATGTCCTTCCCGTCCCTCATCTTCATGATCGCGATGCTGTCGGTGGCCAAGGACGTCAACCGCATCGTCCTCATGACCGTCGTCATCGGCGTCTTCGGCTGGCCCGGCGTCGCCCGCGTCGTCCGCGGCCAGGCCCTCTCGCTCAAACACCGCGAGTACGTGGACGCCGCCCGCGTCGGCGGGGCGAGCTCCTGGCGGATCCTGACCCGCGACATCCTCCCGGGCGTCTCCGGCCCGGTCATCGCCTACACCACCCTGCTCATCCCCGGCATGATCAGCACCGAGGCCGCGCTCAGCTACCTCGGCGTGGGCGTGCGCCCGCCCACCCCCTCCTGGGGCCAGATGATCGCCGAGTCCGTGGCCTTCTACGAGACCGACCCCATGTACTTCGTCATCCCCAGCCTCTTCCTCTTCCTCGCGGTCCTGGCCTTCACCCTGCTCGGCGACGCCCTGCGCGACATCCTCGACCCGAGGGGCGGCCGGACGTGATCCTCTACCTCGCGCGCCGGCTGCTCGCCCTCGCCGGCGTCCTCCTGGCCATCGCCGCCATCACCTTCCTCATCTTCTACGTGCTCCCCTCCGACCCGGCCGCCGCCGCCTGCGGCAAGACCTGCAGCGCCGAGCGGCTGGCCGACGTACGCGCGTACCTCGGCCTGGACCAGCCGCTGTGGCGGCAGTTCGGCGAGTTCCTGACCGGGATCTTCACCGGACGCACCCTCGGCACCGGGCAGTACGCCGTCGAGTGCGACTTCCCCTGCCTGGGCTACTCCTACGAGAACTCCCTGCCCGTGTGGGACCTGCTGATGGACCGGCTCCCGGTCTCCGCCTCCCTCGCCGTCGGCGCCGCCGTCCTCTGGCTCGTCCTCGGACTCGGCGCGGGAGTCACCGCCGCCCTGCGCAAGGACACGGCCACGGACAAGGCCCTCATGGTCGGCGCGGTCGCCGCCGCCTCCCTGCCCGTCTACTTCACCTCCGTGATGCTCATCTACGGAGTCATCCGGATCGCCGGGCTCCTGCCCTACCCCACCTACCAGGCCTTCACCGACAACCCCCTGGCCTGGGCGAGCAACCTGCTCCTGCCCTGGACCGCGCTCGCCCTGCTCTACGCCGCCATGTACGCCCGCCAGAGCCGCGGTTCGATGATCGAGGCGATGGCCGAGCCGTACATCCGCACCGCCCGCGCCAAGGGAATGCCCGAGCGCACCGTCGTGGTCAAACACGGACTGCGCTCCGGGATGACCCCGATCCTCACCATCTTCGGCATGGACCTCGGCGGCCTGCTCGCCGGAGCCGTCATCACCGAGTCCATCTTCGGACTCCCTGGCATCGGACGGCTGTTCTACGGGGCCCTGGTCAGCTCGGACCAGCCCGTGGTCCTCGGAGTCACCCTGCTGGCCGCCTTCTTCATCGTCGTCGCGAACCTCGCCGTCGACCTCCTGTACGCCGTCATCGACCCGAGGGTGAGGTACTGATGGCTCCTCCTCACGAAGCCGCGGTCCCCACGGCCCCGCTGCTCCAAGTGCGCGACCTGCACGTCACGTTCACCACCCCGCGCGGCACCGTACGCGCCGTCGACTCCCTCGGCTTCACCGTCGAGGCCGGCCGCACCCTCGGCATCGTCGGCGAGTCCGGCTCGGGCAAGTCCGTCACCTCCCTCGCCGTCATGGGCCTGCACCGGGGCGCCGAGATCGGCGGCTCCATTGCGCTGGACGGGCAGGAGTTGACCACCAAGTCCGAGAAGGAGCTCTCCAAGCTGCGCGGTCGCAAGATGGCCATGATCTTCCAGGATCCGCTGTCCAGCCTGCACCCCTACTACACGGTCGGCGAGCAGATAGCCGAGCACTTCCGGGTCCACTTCCGGGCCGGCCGGGCCGCCGCGAAACGGCGCGCCGTCGACATGCTCGGCGAGGTCGGCATCCCCGAACCCGCCCGCCGGGCGGGTGAGTACCCGCACCAGTTCTCCGGCGGTATGCGCCAGCGCGCGATGATCGCCATGGCGCTGGCCTGCGAACCCGACCTGCTGATCGCCGACGAGCCCACCACCGCCCTCGACGTCACCGTGCAGGCGCAGATCCTGGAGCTGATCGCCGGGCTCCAGCAGGAGCGCGGGCTCGGCGTCGTCATGATCACCCACGATCTGGGCGTGGTCGCCCGCGTCGCCCACGAGGTGCTCGTCATGTACGGCGGCCGGGCCGCCGAACAGGCCCCGGTGGACGACCTGTTCGCCGACCCGGCACACCCCTACACCCGGGGGCTCCTCGACTCCCTGCCCCGGCTGGACGACGCCGACGACGAACCGCTGCGGGCCATCCCCGGCTCCCCGCCCTCGCTGCTCGCCCCGGCTCCGGGGTGCGCCTTCGCTCCGCGCTGCGGAGTCGCGGCCGCGGGTGGCGAGGAAGAGCGGGAGCGCTGCCGGACCGAGCGGCCGGAACTCGCGGTGTATGGGTCCGGCCGACAGGCGGCGTGCCATTTCGCGGGCCGCGGAACCCCGGCCCCCGCGGGCCCGCCGGGGCCGCGGGCCACACCCGGAGAGACCGTTGCCCGAGAGGTGTCCCGATGAGCAGGGAAGCAGCCCCGACGCGGGCTCCCGCCATGGCGGCCCGAGAGGAACAGCCGCTGCTGCGCGTGCGCGACCTCACGATGTCCTTCCCCGGCAAACGGACCGCGACCGGGCGCCGGGGGGCGCCCGTGCGCGCCGTCGACGGAGTCTCCTTCGACCTGGAGGCCGGCCGCACCCTGGGCCTCGTAGGGGAATCGGGCTGCGGCAAGTCCACCACCGGGCGGATGCTGGTCCGGTTGCTGGAACCGACCTCCGGAAGCGTCGAGTTCGACGGAAAGGACATCAGCCGGCTCTCCCAGGGCGCCCTGCGCCCCCTGCGGCGGAACCTCCAGATGGTCTTCCAGGACCCGCACTCCTCCCTCAACCCCCGCCAGACGGTGGCCCGGATCATCTCCGACCCGCTCCTGGTGCAGGGTTCGAGCGCGGCGGACGCCCGCCGCCGGGCCGCCGAGCTGATGGAGCTCGTCGGACTGATCCCGGAGCACATCGACCGCTATCCGCACGAGTTCTCCGGCGGCCAGGCGCAGCGCATCGGCATCGCCCGGTCGCTCGCCACCAGCCCCCGGCTGATCATCGCCGACGAACCGGTCTCCGCACTGGACGTCTCCGTCCAGGCGCAGATCGTCAACCTGATGGAGCGGCTGCGCGTCGAACTGGGCCTGGCCTACGTGTTCATCGCGCACGACCTCTCCGTCGTCAAACGGGTCAGCGACCGGGTCGCCGTGATGTACCTCGGCCGGATCGTGGAAATGGGCGACAAGAAGTCGCTCTACGAGAACCCCCAGCACCCGTACACCAGGGCGCTGTTGTCCGCCGTACCGCTGCCCGACCCGGCGGCGGAACGGCGGCGCGAGCGGATCGTGCTGCTCGGCGATCCGCCGAGTCCGGCCGCCCCGCCCCCCGGCTGCACCTTCCACCCCAGGTGCCCCGTGGCGCAGGAGATCTGCCGCACCGAACGGCCGCTGCTGCGGACGGTCGCCTCCCGCGAGGTGGCCTGCCACATGGCGTAGCCGCGGACGCCCGGGGGACCGGCGGGAAACCCGGGTACGGGGAGGGCCCCGGAGCGATGATCTCGCTCCGGGGCCCTGCCGTCGTTCCGGCCCTTCGCCGTTCTGGCGGGCCGCCGTTCCGGCGGGCCGCCGTTCCTCAGGCCAGGCCCAGCTCCTTGCGGAAGAACTCCAGCTCCAGGGCCATGACCTTCTCCCGCACCCCGCCCGGGGTCATGTGCGTGACGCCCGGCAGCGCGAGCAGCTGGTGCGGGCGGCCCGCGTCGGTCAGGGCCTGCGAGAGCCGCAGGGTGTGGGAGGGATGGACGTTGTCGTCGGCCAGCCCCGTGACCAGCAGCAGCGGCCGGCTCAGACCCGCCGCGTCGGAGAGCAGGCTGTCCCGCTCGTACACCTCCGGGTGCGCCTGGGGCAGACCCAGGTACCGCTCGGTGTACGCCGTGTCGTACTGCCGGAGGTCGGTCGGAGCGGCCCCGGCAGCCGCCGCGTGGAAGACGTCCGGGCGGCGCAGCACCGCGAGCGCCGAGAGGTACCCGCCGTACGACCAGCCGCGGACGGCGACCCGGGTCAGGTCGAGGTCGGCGTGGCGCGCCCCGAGCGCCTGCAGGGCGGCGACCTGGTCCTCCAGGGTGACCTCGGAGAAGCCCCGGTACATGGCGTGCGTGAACCGCGGGGAGACGTACGCGGTGCCGCGGTTGTCGACGGTGACCACGGCGAAGCCCTGGTCGGCCCACCACTGCCGGTGCTGCCAGCGGCGCGGCTCGGCGCTGACGTCCTGCATGCCGGGGCCGCCGTAGCTGTCCATCAGGACGGGCAGCCGCGTGCCGGGGACGTGCCCGCGCGGCAGCACCAGCGCGGTGGGCACCCCGTGCTCGGTGACCCGCTCCAGCACCGGGACCACCCGGTACGGCAGCGGCTGCGACAGGTCGACGGGGCTGAACTCCCGCCCGTCGGCGGTCCGCAGGACGCGCCGGATCCCGTCGGCATCGGCGGAGGTCAGCAGCAGCGCCCCGGCCGCGGCCTGGACGGAGTGCACCCCGGGCCCGTCCGCGAGCGGGGTCACCTCCCCCGTGTCCGGATCCAGCAGGAGCACCTGCTGCTCGGCGGGGTCGCGCTGTCCGGCCTCGATCAGCAGCCGGTTCCCGTGGGTGCCGGCCACCTTGCGGACCTGGAGCCCGTCCCCGGTGAGCAGTACGCCGTCCAGCGCGAGCGCGCGGGCCGCCCCGCCGGGAGTGTCGGCCGAGGTGAGCATCCGGCCGTCGGCCAGGCGCGCCGGGGTGCCGGGCAGCATGGGGTCGACCCACTGGGGGTGCGTGGTGCGCGACAGCTCCCGGGTGCGCCCGGTGTCCCGGTCGGCGGAGAGCAGCAGGACGTTCTGCTGGAGCCGGTCCTGCACGGTGAGCAGGATCTCGGCGGGCGCGGTGTCACTTGGGGCCCACTCCGCGTCGGAGACGTACGGGTAGGTCTCGGTGTCCCAGTCGAGCCGCACGGCGGCGTCCGGGCCCGGTCCGAGCACCCAGAACCGCACGTCGGCGTTGGGGCCGCCCGCCTCGGGGTACGCGAAGTCCTCGGCCGCCAGCTCCGGGTGTGCCGGGTCGGCGAACCAGCGCCGCTGGAGGGCGGATTCGTCGACGCGGGCGGCCAGCAGGCGCTCCCCGTCGGGGGACCACCAGTGCCCCCGGTGCCGGTCGAGCTCCTCGGCGGCGGCGAACTCCGCGACGCCCCAGCGGGCTCCGTCGTCGGGGCTGACCCGGCCGCCGGGGACGGTGTGGAGGGCGTCGCCGGTGACGTAGGCGATGCGCGAGGCGTCGGGGCTCGGGCGCGGGTCGAAGACGGGCCCGGCGGTGGGGAGTTCCTTGGGCTGCGCGGGCGCTCCGGCGTCGGCCGCGCGGGCGCCTTCGTACGCGGCGCAGTACAGGCGCCCGTAGAGCGCGAACACCGCCGTGCGGCCGTCGGCGGAGAGCGCGTAGGAGCCGATCCCGGCGGCGACGAGCCGCGAGCGTTCGCGCAGGCGCCGCTCGACGACGGGGAGGGGCGCGGGCTCGGGGGACAGTTCGCGGGGGTCGGCGAGCCGGGTTTCGGTGCCGGTGGCGGTGTCCAGGACCCAGAGGCTGTCGAAGGGATCGGTGGGGCCGGTGGAGCGGAGGAACCAGAGGAGCCGGCCTTCGTCCCCGAAGGAGAAGGCGCGCGGGGCGCCGTAGGTGAAGCGGGCGGTGCTCGCGGAGAGCCTGAGGAAGTCATCCATGCGATCCATGGAATCAGTGTGTCATGTGAAATACTACACGGCACATATCACACTGCATATGCCACATAGCCTAGGCCGTTCGAGTGGTGTCACCCCGGGTACAGGTTTAGCGTCGAAAAAGTGGACCCGAACGCTACGCCGAGCAGTACCAGCACCGGGACCGACGGCAAGGTCCAAGACAGCGATGGCCATCACGGGCTAGCTCTGTTCGTGCTCGCCTCCTGCCAGCTCATGGTCGTTCTCGACATCACCATCGTGAACATCGCGCTGCCGCACATCCAGACCGCACTCGACTTCTCCACCGAGAGCCTGTCCTGGGTCGTCAACGCCTACACCCTCACCTTCGGCGGACTGCTGCTCCTCGGCGGCCGCACCGGCGACATCCTCGGCCGGCGGCGCGTCTTCATCTTCGGCGTCCTGCTCTTCGGCCTGGCCTCCCTGCTAGGCGGATTCGCCCAGAACGCCGGCCAGTTGATGGGCGCCCGCGCCCTCCAGGGCGTCGGCGGCGCCATCGCCTCCCCGACCGCCCTCGCACTGATCACCACCACCTTCCGCGAAGGACCCGAACGCAACCGGGCCTTCGGGGTCTTCGCCGGCGTCTCGGCCGGCGGCGGCGCGATCGGGCTGCTGGCCGGCGGGGTGCTCGTGGAGTGGCTGAACTGGCGCTGGGTGCTCTTCGTCAACGTCCCGATCGCGCTGCTGATCGCCCTGGTCACCCCGAAGGTGATCCGCGAATCCGCACGCCGCCCCGGACACTTCGACCTCGCGGGCGCCCTGCTCTCCACCGTCGGCATGGTGGCACTGGTCTACGGGTTCATCCGCGCGTCCCAGGACGGCTGGCTGGACGGGCTGACGCTCGGCTCCGTCGCGGCGGCCGTGGTCCTGCTGGCGCTCTTCGTCATCAACGAACGGCGCTCGCCCCAGCCCATCACCCCGCTGCACATGTTCGCCGACCGCAACCGGGCCGGCACGTACGCGATCATGCTCTTCTTCGCCTGCGCGATCTTCGGCATGTTCTTCTTCCTGACCCTGTTCGTGCAGAACGTGCTGGGCTTCAGCCCGCTGCGGGCCGGGCTCGCCTTCCTGCCGGTCAGCGCGATGATCGCGGTGACGGCGGGGATGACCTCGCAGCTGCTGCCGAAGTTCGGCCCGAAGCCGTTCATGGTGACCGGCTCCCTGCTCTCGGCCGCCGGACTGGCCTGGCTCACGCAGACCGACATCCACTCGACCTACCTGGGCAGCATCCTGGGCCCGATGCTGCTGTTCAGCGCCGGCATGGGCATGCAGTTCGTGTCCCTGACCCTGATGGCCCTCTCGAACGTCCCCGACCGGGAATCGGGCGCGGCCTCCGGACTCCTGAACGCGATGCAGCAGGTGGGCGGTTCGCTGGGCCTGTCCATCCTGGTCACGGTCTTCGGCACGGCCAGCCGCAACGAGGCCAAGAACCAGGTGGGCTCCTTCCTGCGCACCGCCACACCCGAACAGAAGCTCTTCTTCGCCAAGACCAAGCAGTACCCGAAGCCCTGGAGCGACCAGGTCCTCACCTCGGGCGTCAGCGCCGCCTTCGTGGCGGCAGCCGTGTTCACCCTGATCACGGCGCTGATCGCGCTCTTCGTCATCCAGGTGCGGCCCTCGGACCTCGCCCGGCTCCAGGGCAACCACACACCGGCGCCGGGCGGCTGACCCTCAGGCCTCCCGGCCCTCCGCCTTCCCGGTCCTCAGCCTTCCCGGTCCTCAGGCACCCAGGCGGCGGATCCGGCAGCGCGCCGGACTGGTGGCGAGCAGGGTGATCCCGGCGACGACGGAGATCTCGGTGTCCACCGCCTCGAACTCGTAGGTCCGCAGCAGCATCGCCAGCGCGATCACCGACTCCAGCATGGAGAAGTGCTGTCCGATGCAGGCACGCGGACCGCCGCCGAAGGGCAGCCAGGCGTAACGCGGCCGGGCCGCCTCCGCCTCCGGGGTGAACCGGTCGGGGTCGAAGCGCTCCGGGTCCGGCCAGTAGGCGGGGTGGCGGTGGGTCACCCAGGGCGCCACGATCACATCGGCGCCGGCCGGGATGGTGTGCCCGTCGACCTCGGCCGCGGCGACCGAGCGGCGTCCGAGGACGGGGGCCGCCGGGTAGAGCCGCATGGCCTCCTTGAGCACCTGGGTGAGGTACGGGAGCCGGTCGAGATCGGCGGCCCCGGGCGTACGGTCCCCCAGCACCGCGGTGATCTCGGCGCGGGCCCGGTCCTGGATCTCGGGATGGCGGGCCAGCAGGTGGAGGGAGAAGGCGAGCGAGGTGGCGGTCGTCTCGTGCCCGGCGAGCAGGAAGATCAGCACCTGTTCGCGCAGCTCGGTGGCGTCGAACTCCCCGTCGTCCACACTCCCGGCGGAGGCGAGCAACGACAGCAGATCCGCGCCCTGCTCCGTACTCCGGCGGCGCTCGGCGATGATCCCGTCGCACACCGCGTAGAGCTCGTCCATCGCGGCGGCCGCCCGCTTGTTGCCCGGAGTGGGCCAGTCGCGGGGCAGGTTGACGGGGGAGTAGCCGCGGCGCATCACGTAGGCGGTGATGACCGGAAAACACCGGTCCACGACATCGGCGGTGGCGTCCACGTCCGTCCCGAAGAGGATCCGGGCGACGGCGCGCAGCGCCAGCGCCATCATCTCGTCGGATACGTCGACGACCCCGTCCGGGGCCGCCTCCCAGGCGGCGAGTACGGAAGCGGTCTCGGTCGCCACCGCCTGCGCGTACCCGTCCACCCGCCGCTTGGTGAACAGCGGCTGGACCAGCCGCCGCTGGCGCAGGTAGTCCTCGTCCTGGCTGGTGAGCAGACCGTTGCCGAGGGCCTCGCGGACCTCTTGGTAGATGGCGTTGTCCTTGCGGAAGTTGGCCGCCTGCGAGGCCAGGACCTGCTGCGCCCCCTCCGCCGAGAACACGCAGTGCAGCTCGGTGCGCAGCCCTGGCGGACCGGCCGTGATCCGCACGACGTCGCCGTGCCGGTGCCGCGCCCGCTGGTACGTCCCGAGGGCGTCCGACTTCAGATCGGCGAGCGACCCGAGCAGCGGGGAGCCCTCCAGTCGCGGTATCTCCGTACTGCCCGCTGATGCCATGGCTCCGCCCACCCTCAGAACTGTTCCGACAGGGCGATTCTGCGCACGCCGGCCCACGGAGAGCGAGGGCCGCCGGGGCATCAGGCCGAATATCGCCGCAGCACCGGGCGGGGGCGCGGCCCCCGCCGCCGGGGTCTGGAAGCAGACCTGCCACATGGTGTGGGCGGCGAGGCCCAGCTATGTTGATCATCTCCGCGCGCGTACAGGGAATCAGGAACCGGGTCCCGGGGTTCCGGTCCCGGGCGGGCCGCGAAGCGGGGCCGCGGGTCCGCAGGACGAGCATCCGCCGAAGGATCGTTACGCCATCAACTCGCCACCGGGTAAAGGCAGTCGGTGCTGACTGACGACACGCTCACCATCGAGTGAGGATGCCCGCGCGGCCGTCACGGGGCCGTGAAGGTGGGCGCATGATCACCTCATCCCTGCGCCGTCGCGCCGCCGTGCTCGCGACGGCCCTCGCCGCCGCCCTGCTTCCCCCGGCCTCCGCGTCCGCGTCCGCGTCCGCACCCCCCTCCGGATCACTCCACGCGGCCGCCGCCGCTCCCGCGAACTCCTGTCCCCGGGTCCGGGACCATCTCTTCGCCGCCGCCGACGAGCGCGTGGAGGTGGAGCGCATCACTCCCTCCCCGTCCTGGCGGATCAACTGCAAGCAGCTCTACCGCTCGGACGGCCGCCCGCCGTCGGTGGTCTTCGAGGAGGGTTTCCTGCCCAGGGACACCCTCAACGGCCAGTACGACATCGAGAGTTACGTCCTGGTCAACCAGCCCTCCCCGTACGTCTCCACCACCTACAACCACGACCTGTACAAGTCCTGGAAGAGCGGCTGGAACTACTACATCGACGCCCCGGGCGGGGTGGACGTCAATCAGACCATCGGTGACACCCACAAGTACGCCTCCCAGGTCGAGGTGGCCTTCCCGGGCGGGATCGCGCGCTCGTTCATCGTGGCCGTCTGCCCGGTGGACACGGTGAAGAAGGTGGAGATCATGGACCGGTGCGAGGACAACCCGCACTACGAGCCCTGGCGCACCAACTACCCGGGCTGAGCAGGTGAAGGTGGGCCGGAAGCCTGTCCTCCGGCCCGCCGCTCCTGGAAGCATCCCGAGCATGAAGAAGTTCACGCGCGCCGCCGCCACCGCCCTGCTCCTGACCGTCGCCGCCCTGGGCCTCTCGCTGCCCCTGGCCGGCGCCGCCGTCGCGGGCGACTGCCCCAATTGCTTCGACGGCACCTCCGTTACCGCCGAACCGGGCCCGGCCTGGGGTGGCCAGTCGGTGCAGGCGGGCGACTGCCCCGGGTGCTGGCCGAACGGGGTCATCGCCCCGACCGGCTGGGCCGGTGACCACGGCGACGCGTAGACCGCGTCAGCGACGCCACCGTTCCGGGGTCGGGCCCCGTCGAGACCGAAGGACTCTCGCCGGTCCCCCTATGCCGCGGGACGTCCTTCCACCGGCCACACCAGGACCTCGTGCCCGTCCGGGTCGATCACCCGCAGGGAACCGGGGATGTCGCGGGGGCCCGGCGGGGTGACCCGCACGTTGTGCTGCTTCACCATGGCCGTGATGCGCGCCGGGTCCGAAGTCTGCACGGTGAACTGCAACGGACCCGCCGTCGGCGTGTCCAGCGGGCCGGACATCTCCAGCAGGGCGAGCCAGGGCGTCACATAGAGGACGGGCCCGCTTCCTTGCACTGCGAGCCCGAGCACCTCGCCGTAGAACTTCCGGGTCTCCGCGAGATCGCGCACGTGGATGACCACTCGGGTCACGGCTGGGGCTTGTGCACCGGGCGGCTCCTCCCGCACCGGGGCCGGGGACTCCCCGCGCTTCACCGCGCGGTCCACGTACAGCGTCTGACCGTCGTCCAGGGTCAGGACGAAGCGCGTGACGTCCTGGCTCTTGCTGTCCAGACCGTAGTGCCGCACCTGCGCCACGGCGCGGCCGTCAACGAACCGCTCCGCGCTCCCCTTCTCCGCAAGGGAGACGAGCCAGTGCGCCCGCTGCGCCTCCGGGTACGCCTTCTCGGTCGCGTCCGCCGCGGGGGGCGGTTGGACCAGCGCGGCTGCCGTCCGCGCGAGGCAGGCCTCGTCCTGCACCTCGCGCACGAGCGGTGCGATCCAGCCCGTGCCGTGCAGGGCGCCGAGCAGCGCGGCGGTCATCGAGGCGAGCGTGTCCGTGTCGGCCCGGTCGAGGAACGCGGCCCTGAGCAGACCCGTGGAGGGGCGTACGGAGGCCCGGGCCGCCAGGTAGCAGGCGGCGGCCGCAGAGACGGTTCCCGCGCCGTTGCGCTTCGCGTCGAAGCAGCCGAGTGCCGCGAGGGTCTGCGCGTCGTCGGCGAGACCGGCCCGTGCCACCGATGCCCGCGCCGTGGCGAGCAGCTCGTCCATTTCCCGAGCGGTGTCCGTCCACGCGGTGGCGAACGAAGTGCCGGTCGCGTCCCTGAACGCAGCCGACCAACCTTCGGGGAGGGCGGCGCGTGCGAGCGCGGGATCGCGCCACTGAGCCATGCCGGCCACGGCGAGTACGACGTCTCCGTACTCGCCGGCGCCCTCCCGGCAGAGCGTGTGCCGGGCTGCCAGGGCATAGAACACCGCGCCGAGCAGGGCGCGCGGATGCCCGTGGGTCAGCACCCCGTCGGCGACCACGCGCGAGATCAGCCGCTCGGCGGAGTCGTCGGCCAACGTGTGCACGGCGTGGGGCGCGATCCTCATGGCCACGCCGTTGGCGCCGGCGTTGAAGTAGGCGCCGACCTTCGTGCGCTGACCGTGCCAGGGCGGGGTTCCTGCCTGCCAGCTGCGGCATGCGCTGAGCACCGCCCGCCCGCCACCGCGCTGATAGAGCGGCCACGCCGGGAGCTCGACCTCGGTGAGCCGGCTCAACCAGTCGTCTCCGTGGAGGCAGGCGCGCGCCGTGGCGAGCAGCAGCTGGGTGTCGTCGCTGTACTCGCCCGCGCCAACCGGGTCCCGGTAGCGGGTGTACTGCCCGCCGGCCCAGCGCACCCAAGGGCGGAAGGCAAGACCGGGGGTGGTGCTGCGCGAGGCCTGCCCTCCGACGATGGCGCTGCGCTGCTCCTGCGGCCAGCCCAAGGCGTCACCGACGGCCGCCCCGAACAGCAGGCCGCGGGTCCGGTCCAACAGGTCTGGCGGCCTGTGTCCGGTCACCGGGTCCCCCCATCACTCTGCCGTGGTACCCAAGCGGACTCGGTGAGGGGAGGTCCCTTGCGCACGCGGTTGCTCAGTTGGTTCCTGTCAAACAGCACCGGCTCCACGAGCCAAGTCAGTGGAGGTACTTCCACGTTGAGGACACTGAGCCGTGCCAGCTCGTTGGCCACCGCCTCGTGGCTGGGCATGGCGACGGCCAGTACGTGCGTCAACTCGATGGGACCCGGTACGAGAACCTCCGCCTGCAAGTTGGTGGCGGCCCCTTCGAGGTGGCCCGCTCCGCGAGGCCAGGTGCCGCTGGTAGCAGCGAACAGTTCCAGCAGGGCGTCCGGGCCCGGCCGCAGGCGCGCGCCGCTCTGTGTCGCCGCGTTGCAGGGCGCGAACAGAGTGCCTTCGCGCAGGGCCAGTTTCACGTCCAGGAACAGGCAGATCCAGTCCCGGTAGTTCTGGTGGTCGGGCTTGTTCCGGGCCTGCGCGAGGTAGTAGCCGTTGGGGAACTGGAAGGTGCAGCAGACCTTGTCGGGCTGGTTGTCGAACCGCTGGTGATCGGTGGGGGTGAACTGCCCGGGTGCCCGCTCGGCGAGGTCCTTGCTGCTGCGGATCGCCCCGTCGCGGAGGATGTGCGGGAAGCTGCGTGCAGGGGTGAAGTGGGCGAGCCGGGTGGCCTTGCTCCGCCGCAGGGCCTCGGTGAGCGTGAGGCCGCCGGTGCGGGTCACGGCTGCATCTCCGCGTACAGGCCGGCGCCTTCGGGCAGGAGGTGGGTCTTCGTACCGCTGTAGGTGATGACCAGGTCCGACTTGGCGCGGGTGATGCCGACGTACAGGAGCTTCGACTCCCGCTCGTCCGCGTCGTCCAGGCCCAGGGACTTGACCACCTCCGGGTGGGGCAGGGTGTCCTCGGAGCAGAAGGGCATGACCACCGTGTCGAACTCGAGGCCCTTGGCGGAGTGATAGGTGGTGTAGTACACCCCCGGCGCGTCACTCCAGGCGAACCTCGCGCTCTTCTCTATCCGTTGGGCCTTCAGCCCCGCGCAGGCCTCCTCCGCATCGGCCCAGGTACGGCCGATCACGGCCACCGTCCCCACCTGACCCCACTGTCGGGCGATCGACTGGACCACCGACACTTCCTGCGCACGGTCGGTGCACGCGACCAGCGTGGGCAGCGAGCCCCTGGCGCGGGGGGCGACGGGAGGTACGAGCTCGTCGGTCCTGCCGAAGAAGGGCATCTCGCTCAGGGCGATGGCGAACTCGGCGATCGCGGTCGAGTTGCGGTAGTTGTCCTTGAACATCTCGACCTTGGTCACCTTCAGGCCGCAGGCCCGCCACGACATGCCCTGCCCGTATATCTGCTGGGCGTAGTCGCCGAAGAAGGTCACCGAGCCCGCGGGGTCGACGACCTCCGCGAGCGAGCGGATCTCCTCCGGTGAGAGGTCCTGACCTTCGTCGATGATCACGTGCCGGTACATGCGCGGGCCGTCGTCCGCGGCCTGATGGTCCCGGACGGAGGTGGCCAAGTCATCCCAGTCGTACGAGTGGCCGGCCGCGGCGCGCCGCAGCCGGTACTCCTCGGCGATCTTCCAGACGGCCTCGCGCAGGGACGCGTTGAGAGGGGTCCGGCGCCCCAGGCGGTCGATGGCCTCGTACGCCTCCCACGTGCGCAGGCCCATCCCGGAGATCCAGACGATTTCGTCCTCGAACCACCCGGGATCCCTCTCGAAGAACTTGCTCGGTTTGTACGTCGAGGCCACTGCCTCGAGCGCGGACCGGATCAGCTCGCGGCGCTTGCCGCTCGAGATGATCGCCTGCCCCTTCATCGCACCGTGCTGGTTCAGGAAGCTCCGGGCGAACAGCGCGTAGGTGCGGATGTCGAGCCGGTCGGTTTCGCCCGAGAAGTGTTTGAGGTAGGCGACGAGTGCGTTGTTGTAGGTCACGAGCAGCGTTCTGCCGGATGCCGTCGCTCCTGATTGCGACAGGAAGCGCGCCCGTAGCATCGCCATCACGGTCTTGCCGGTTCCCGCCGTACCGAGCACCACTTGATGGCCGCTCGCCGGCAAGTACGCCACGTCCGACTGCCGCCCCACCGGCTCCGGAAGTCCCATCCCCACCCCTTCACTTCTGAGGCGCCGTCAGCGCCTCTGTGAAGGATGCCTGGTTTGCCCGGATGGACCAGATGGTTTTACGCCAAGGATCCCGCCCGGGCGGGAGGCTTCTGGACTGTGTGGTGGTGACCTCGGCGGAGGGACGCGTCACGCCCCTCCCGGACCCGAGATCATCGGGTCGAAAGGGGCGTGAGGGCTGTTCTTCTTCAGGCGGTCAGATGTCCCGGAAGATCTCGATCTGTGCGCCCACCGAGTTGAGGCGCTCCGCCAGTTCCTCGTAGCCGCGGTTGATGACGTAGACGTTGCGCAGGACCGAGGTGCCCTCGGCCGCCATCATCGCCAGGAGGACGACCACGGCCGGGCGCAGGGCCGGCGGGCACATCATTTCCGCGGCGCGCCAGCGGGTGGGGCCCTCGACCAGGACGCGGTGGGGGTCCAGGAGTTGGAGGCGGCCGCCGAGGCGGTTGAGGTCCGTGAGGTAGATGGCGCGGTTGTCGTACACCCAGTCGTGGATCAGGGTCTGGCCCTGGGCCACGGCCGCGATGGCGGCGAAGAAGGGGACGTTGTCGATGTTCAGCCCGGGGAAGGGCATCGGGTGGATCTTGTCGATCGGCGCTTCGAGCTTCGACGGGCGGACGGTGAGGTCCACCAGGCGGGTGCGGCCGTTGTCGGCCGTGTACTCGGGGGAGCGGTCGTGGTCCAGGCCCATCTCCTCCAGGACCGCGAGCTCGATCTCCATGAACTCGATCGGAACCCGGCGGATGGTGAGTTCGGACTCCGTGACGACCGCCGCGGCCAGCAGGCTCATCGCCTCGACCGGGTCCTCGGAGGGGGAGTAGTCCACGTCCACGTCGATGTTCGGGACGCCGTGGACCGTCAGGGTCGTGGTGCCGACGCCGTCGACCCGGACGCCGAGCGCCTCCAGGAAGAAGCACAGGTCCTGGACCATGTAGTTGGAGGAGGCGTTGCGGATGACGGTGGTGCCGTCGTGCCGGGCGGCGGCCAGCAGCGCGTTCTCGGTGACGGTGTCCCCGCGCTCGGTCAGCACGATCGGGCGGTCCGGGGAGATCCCGGCCTCGACCTGGGCGTGGTAGATGCCCTCGGTCGCGGTGATGTCCAGGCCGAAGCGGCGCAGGGCGATCATGTGCGGCTCGATGGTGCGGGTGCCGAGGTCGCAGCCGCCCGCGTAGGGCAGCTTGAAGTGGTCCATCCGGTGGAGGAGGGGACCGAGGAACATGATGATGCTGCGGGTGCGGCGGGCCGCGTCCGCGTCCATGGCGTCCATGTCGAGGCGGGCCGGCGGTACGAGTTCCAGGTCGACGCCGTCGTTGATCCAGCGGGTGCGGACGCCGATGGAGTTCAGGACCTCCAGGAGGCGGTAGACCTCCTCGATGCGGGCGACCCGGCGAAGGACCGTACGGCCCTTGTTGAGCAGCGAGGCGCACAGCAGGGCCACGCACGCGTTCTTGCTCGTCTTGACGTCGATGGCGCCGGACAGGCGACGGCCGCCGACCACGCGCAGGTGCATCGGACCGGCGTAGCCGAGGGAGACGATTTCGCTGTCGAGGGCTTCCCCGATGCGGGCGATCATCTCAAGGCTGATGTTCTGGTTGCCGCGCTCGATCCGGTTCACGGCGCTCTGGCTGGTGCCGAGGGCGTCCGCGAGCTGACTCTGTGTCCAGCCCCGGTGCTGCCGGGCGTCACGGATGAGCTTGCCGATGCGTACGAGGTAGTCGTCTGCCATGGATGCACCGTATCTCAGATATGAGATGACGCTCGCGTTGGGTGTGGCAGACGGGTGCCAACAGGTACGAAAAGGGCCTTACCGGTCGTCAGCTCCCATCGTGGGGCCGCCGCGTGCGTGGTGCGCGACGAGGCGGCCGAGCAGCCCGACGAGCTGCTCGCGCTCGGGTGCGGACAAAGGGGACAGGAGCTCCTCCTGGGCCGCGGCGAGCAGTTGCTCCAGCTTGCGCAGGCGGCGCCGGCCGGCGGCCGTGAGGGTGATGACGTTGCGCCGCCGGTCGGCGGGGTCGGGGGTCCGCTCGACCAGTTCGCGTTCGGCGAGTTCGTTGATGACGGCGACCAGGTCGCTGCGGTGGATGTCGGTGCGGCCGCTCAGGGCCGCCTGGCTCGCGGGTCCGAACTCGTCCAGGGCGACCAGGGTCGCGTAATGCCATTTGCGGGCATCTGCCCCGCTCAGTCCCTCGGTGACGAGCCGCGTGGCGTGCGCCGAGGCCTGTGAGAGCAGCCGGCTGGGTAGTTCGCGCAGTCGCGCGGGGAGGGTGGAGGCGCCCGGGTCCTCTTCCGTGGTCATGCCGGGATCGTACCCCTTGCGTTCGGGGCACTAACGATTTAAGTTCGTTGGTGCCATAAACGTTGGTGCCATAAACGGTTGTGTCATGAACGTTTGCGGCGCCAACGAAGCGCAACGAAATGAAACGGATGGTTCCCCATGCCCGTCATCGACGTGCTCGACTCGACCATGTACTACGAGGAGCTCGGCGCCCCCGACGGCGTCCCCTTCGTCTTCCTGCACGGCAACCCGACCTCCTCCCACCTGTGGCGGGGCGTACTGCCCCGGATCGGGGGCCGGGTCCGGATCCTCGCCCCCGACCTCATCGGGATGGGCCGCTCCGGCAAGCCCGGCGGCGAGTACCGCTTCGCCGACCACGCCCGCTACCTCGACGCGTGGTTGGAGGCCCTCGGCCTCGAGGAGTTCGTCCTGGTCGGACAGGACTGGGGCGGGGCGCTCGCCTTCGACCGGGCTGCCCGCCGCCCGGAACAGGTCCGCGGCCTCGCCTTCATGGAGACGATCCTGCGGCCGATGAGCTGGGAGGAGTACCCGCCCGCCGCCCGCGCCCGGTTCGAGGCGATCCGTACCCCGGGGACGGGGGAGGAGATGATCCTGGAGCAGAACCTATTCATCGAGGACAGCATCGGCAAGACGGTGCTGAACACGCTGAGCGCGGCCGACCACGCCGTCTACGCCGCCCCCTACCCGACCCCCGGGAGCCGGCTCCCGCTGCTCCGGTGGGCCCGCTCCCTGCCGATCGGCGGCGAACCCGCGGACGTGGTCGCCCGGGTCGAGGAGTACGACGCCTGGCTGGCAGCCAGCCCGCAGGTGCCCAAGCTCCTGCTCCACTTCGACGGCTCGCCCGCCCTGATGGTCGGCCCCGAGCTGGTCGCGTGGAGCGAGGAGAACATCTCCGCGCTGGAGAGCGAGTACTGCGGCGCGGCCGCCCACCTGTGCCCGGAGGACCGGCCCGAGGAGATCGCCGCCGCCGTCACGGCCTGGGCCGCGCGCCACGGCCTTGCGGGCTGACCGCCGGCCGAGACGGCGGCGGAGGACGCCGGCCGCCCGGGGCGGGGGCCTCTGAAGGAGCCCCCGCCCCGGAGCCCCCTCAGTGCCCGCAGGCGTGGTGCCGGCCCTTGCCGCCGCCGACGCCACCACCGTGGACCGAGGCGTACGAGGCCGGGCGCGCGCCCGCCGCCGCGGCGCGGGCCAGCCGGGCCGAAGCCGCCCGGCCCGACGCCGAATCCGCCTCGTGCACCACACGGCCGCCGACCAGGGTCATCCGTACGCCCGTCCCGCTGATGTCGGCCACCGGACAGCGCGTCACGTCCCGGTCCAGGAGCACCAGGTCCGCCGCCTTGCCCGGCTCCAGCGTGCCGGTCAGCTCCTCCTGGCGGAGCTGCCAGGCCGTTCCCGAGGTGTGCATCCGCAGCGTGGTGTCCCGGCTCAGCGCCTCCTGCGCGCGGTACAGCTCGCCCGCCCCCTCCGCGCCCTGCCGGTCGATCGCCGTCCGGAGCTGGTTCCACACCTGGAGGGCGTCCACCGGCCAGTCCGAACCGCCCGTCAGCCGCGCGCCCGCCTTCTCCAGGCTGCGCGCCGGGTATAGCCACCGGTGCCGCTCGGGCCCGATGTAGGGGAGCAGCGCCTCCACCGTCCAGGTGTCCCGCGCCGCCCACTGGAGCTGCATGCACGCCGCGACCCCGAGCCGCGCGAAGCGCCGCAGGTCCGCGGGGTCCACGATCTGCAGGTGCGCCACCGCGTTGCGGGCGTCCCGCTGCCCCGTCACCTTGCGGGCGTACTCGTACCCGTCCAGAGCGGTGCGAACCGCCCGGTCTCCGAGTCCGTGGGCGTGCATCTGCCAGCCCGCCCGGTTGAAGGCGGCGCTGAGCCGGCCGTAGTCCGCCGCCGAGGTGTAGAGCTCGCCCCGGTTCGCGGTCGGCTTGCCGTTCCCGTCCAGATACGGCTCCAGCAGGGCGGCGGTCTGCGCCGGGTACTCGATGACCCCGTCCAGGAACACCTTGATCACCCCGAAGCGGAGGCCCCGCACGCCGCCGAACTCCTTGCGCAGGCCCCGCGCGTACGCCAGCGAGGCCGCCGGGTCCTTGGCCTGGTCCGCGTCCAGCCGGATCGCCGGGACGATCCGCTGCGGCAGCCGGCCCGCCGCGGAGAGCGCCTGGTACAGCTCCAGTTCGCGGCGCCCCACCAGGGCGTCCATCATCGTGGTGATCCCGGACGCGGCCGCAAGCCCCAGCACCTCGGCGCACGCCGCGACCAGCTCGGCGCGGGTGTGCTCCGGTATCAGGTGCCTCACCAGCCCCTGGGCGTCGTCCTTGAGGACGCCCGTCGGCTTCCCGTCCGCGCCCTTGACCACCTTGCCGCCGACCGGGTCGGGCGTGGCCGCCGTGATCCCGGCGATGTCCAGGGCCCGCTGGTTGGCCCAGCAGTTGTGCCCGTCGCCGCCGATCAGGACGATCGGCCGCCGGGTCGGGAGCGCGTCCAGCATCGAATGGTGCGGAGCGGTGCCCACGGGGAGCAGCCCGACCGGGTTCCAGTCCTCCACCACCAGCCAGCCGTCGGGCTCGGCGCCCGCGCCGCCGGTGTCGGCGAGGAAGCCGGTCAGGATCTCCAGGAGCTCCGCCGGGGTGGTCTCCGCGCTCTCCAGCGAGGGGGACAGCGAGCGTTCGCCGGCCCCGAGCGGGTGGACGTGGCCGTCGTGGATCCCGCTCATCACGGTGTTGCCGCGGGCGTCGACCACCTCGGTGTCCCGGCCCACGTACCGGCGCAGCGCCGCGTCGGTCCCGGTGGCCAGGATCTTCCCGTTCCGGCCGACCGCGACGGCCTGCACGGGCCCCCGGCGCTCGGTCCCGGTGACCCCCGTGAAAACTGAGGCGTTGCGGATCACCAGCGCGGCCGAGTTCCGCCCGCCGGCGGACGGGGCGGGGGAGGCGGCGGCGGGCCCCGCGCCCAGCAGACCCGCCGCGCCCGCGGCTCCGGCGGCCGCGAGGAGCCCCCGGCGGGACAGGTGGGACAGGGGGGAGGGGGAGGGGGAGGGGGAGGGGG
>NZ_JBHWMB010000090.1:0-3834 GCF_042730015.1 Streptomyces sp. NPDC059957
CATCTGATCTGCGGGATGCACGTCCACGTGGGGATTCCCGATGCCGAGACGGGCGTGGCGGTACTGAACCGCATCCGGGTGTGGCTGCCGACTCTGCTGGCCATGTCGGCGAACTCGCCCCTGTGGGACGGGCGGGACACCGGGTTTGCCAGCTGGCGGACCATCGTCTTCAGCCGTTGGCCCGTCAGCGGTCTGCCTCCGCACTTCGACGGCATCGCCGACTACGAGCGACGGCTGGAGGCGCTGGTGGCCTCCGGAGTGATCGCCGACCGGGGACAGGTCTACTGGCAGGCGAGGCTGTCCGACCGCTACCCGACCGTCGAAGTGCGCTGCCTGGACGTACAGCTGAGGGCGGAGGACGCAGTGTTGCTCGCCGGCATGGTCCGCGCCCTGGTCGCCACGGCGATCGCCGAGGAGAAGGCGGGCATGCCGCCTGCCCCCGCGGCGGACTCGGAGCTGCTCCAGGCCTCGAGCTGGCACGCGGCCCGGTACGGATTGAACGGCACCCTCATAGGGCCGGACGGCCGCCCCGGAAGCAGTGGCGACGTCCTGTGCTCCCTCGTCCGCCACGTCACACCGGCCCTGGAAACCGCCGGTGACCTCCGGGAGGTCAGCGCCCTCGTGCACCGGCTGTTGCAAGAAGGCACCCCGGCAGACCGGCAGCGCCGCGCCGTGTCCGACGGCGGGCTGCCGGCGCTGATCGGACTGATCACCAGCGCCGGGCAGTCCGACTGAGTACTCCACACCGACCCTGTGCCTGTCCCCAGTCGGCCGTGCCCGCAGCGGCGAGGGGCGACCGCACGATCCGGTGTGCGATGACTCCGCCGCCCCCGACTCCGCGCCGAGCCGGTGCCCGGAGTCCGCCCGGAGGTCGCAGTCAGCCGCCGGGCAGGGCGTGTCCGGCGAGGACCAGGAGTACGGCGTCGGCTCCGGCCAGGGCCAGGATGATCAGGAAGGGCATCCGGCCGCGGGCGAGGGCGGGCGGTGCGGCCAGTGCCGCCAGGCACAGGGCCAGTGTCACGCCCAGCAGCAGCCGGCCGGCGAGGGTCACCGGGCCGGGCGGGCCGAGCGTCACCACGGTGCAGGAGGCGAAGGCGAGAGCCGTGGCCGTCGCGATGGAAGCGCGGCGCCCCAGTCGCTGAGGGAGACCCAGCACACCGCCCGCGATGTCCTCGTCGATGTCGGGCAGAGCATTGGCGAAGTGGGCACTGGTCCCCAGCAGAGCCGCTGCCGCGGTGAGCCACACCGGGGGCCATCCGGCCGAGGGCGAGGGCGAGGCGGACGGCGAGGTCAGGGTCAGGGTCAGCGTCAGGAAGACGGGAAGCAGCCCGAAGGCGACGGCGTACGGCAGCCAGGAGGCGGGGGTGCGCTTCAGCCACAGGTTGTACGACCAGGCTGCGGCGACGCAGCCGATGTGGACCCAACCGGCCCGGGCGCCGCAGGCCAGCGACAGCGGGACGCAGGCGAGCAGGGCCGCACAGGCGGCCGCGGTCACCGCTCCGGGCCTTGCCTCCCCCGTGGCGAGCGGCTTGTCGAGGCGGCCGGCCGCCACGTCGCGCCGCATGTCCAGCCGGTCGTTGCACCAGCCGATGGACAGCTGGCCCGCGGCGACCGCGGCCACCGCTGTGGTCCCGGCGACGGGTCCTAGGCCGACGGCGGCTGCCAGCAGCGCCGTGAGGAGGGTGACGGCGGCGCCAGGCACGGGGTGACTGGCCTTCAAGACCCCCAGGAAGCCCACGCGGGCGAAGCGCCGGGCCGTCGCCGACCCCGCGGGCGCGGCGGGCGCGGTGGCTCCTTCGTCCGTGGTGGTGTCGATGGGCACCGCACCACGCTATGGGCCCGGCGCGCCCGTGGCGGCCGTGTTCAGCGTCCCCGCGCCCCGCTGTCCCTATGTTGGACCAATGACACGGGTCCTCGCGGTGAGCACGGCGTTCCCGCCACATCGCTACGCGCAGCAGGAGATCACCGACGTCCTCGCTTCCTGTCTGGCGCCCGGGGCCGACAGCGCGCTCCTGCGCCGGCTGCACGGGGCGGCCCAGGTGGAGACGCGTCACCTCGCCCTCCCCCTGGACGCGTACCGGGAGCTGGGCGGCTTCGGCCACACCAACCGCCTCTACGTCGAACTCGCCGTCGCCCTGGGCGCCGAAGCGGTCGAGCGGGCACTCGACGAGGCGGGGGTGCGCGCCGAGGAGATCGACCTGGTCGTCTCGACGACCGTGACCGGCATCGCGGCGCCCTCCGTGGAGGCCCGGCTGGCCGCACAGGTCGGCCTGCGGCCCGAC
The DNA here is from genome assembly GCF_042730015.1 of Streptomyces sp. NPDC059957. Taxonomy (NCBI): domain Bacteria; kingdom Bacillati; phylum Actinomycetota; class Actinomycetes; order Kitasatosporales; family Streptomycetaceae; genus Streptomyces; species Streptomyces sp. NPDC059957. Next base: position 2,283 of record NZ_JBHWMB010000090.1, read on the forward strand.
GTCAAGCGGGTACCGATGTTCGGGCTCGGCTGCTCCGCCGGTGCGGCGGGGCTGGCCCGGGTCCACGACTTCCTCACCGGCCGTCCGGACGGTACGGCGCTCTTGCTGTCCACCGAACTGTGCTCGCTGACCTTGCAGCCCACGGACACCTCGGTGGCGAACCTGGTGGCGGGAAGCCTGTTCGGAGACGGGGCGGCCGCGCTGGTGGCGGTCGGTGACGACCAGGCTTCCGCGACAGCGCGCGCGTCCGACTCATCCGGCTCATCCGGCTCATCCGGCTCGTCCGGCTCGTCCGGCTCGTCCGGCTTGTCCGGCTCGTCCGGCTCGTCCGGACCAGTGGTCGCGGCCACGCGCAGCCGCCTGTACCCGGGGACGGAGCATCTCCTGGGCTGGGACGTCGGCGACTGGGGCTTCCGCATGGTCCTCGGCCGGGAGGTCCCCGAGCTCGTCCGCCTGCACGTGGCGGAGGAGATCGAGTCCTTCCTCGCCGCTCACGACCTCAAGCCCCGGGACGTCACGGCCTGGATCTGCCATCCCGGCGGCCCGAAGATCCTCGACGCGCTCGCCGACGAGCTCGGCCTGCCGGACTCCGCCCTGGCCCCCTCCCGCCGAGCGCTGGCCGCCACGGGGAACCTGTCCTCCGCCTCGGTGCTGCAGATCCTGCGCGACACCCGGGCCGCGGCGCCGCCGCCGGGATCGGCAGGCCTGATGATCGCCTTCGGGCCGGGCTTCTCCTCCGAACTCGTCCTGCTGGCCTGGTGATCGCGCCATGACGCCGTACACCCTGCTGATCTCGCTGGTCATCGCCGAACGGTTCGCGGAACTCTCCGTGGCGCGCCGCAACGCTGCCTGGAGCCGGTCCAGGGGCGGGCTCGAGTACGGAGCCGGGCACTACCCGGCGATGGTCGCCCTGCACACGGCCCTGCTGCTCGGCTGCCTCGTGGAGCCGTGGGCGGCCGACCGGCCCTTCCTGCCCCTGCTCGGCTGGCCCGCCCTCGTCCTCGTGCTGGCAGCCCAGGGCCTGCGGTGGTGGTGCATCGGCGCCCTGGGCCCCCGCTGGAACACCCGCGTGCTGATCGTCCCGGGCCTTCCGCTGATCACCCGCGGTCCCTACCGGTACCTGCGTCACCCCAACTACCTGGCCGTCGCGGTCGAGGGCGCGGCCCTTCCCCTGGTGCACACCGCCTGGGTGACCGCCCTCGGCTTCACGCTGCTGAACGCCGCCCTGCTGACCGTACGCATCCGCTGCGAGGACGGCGCACTGGAGCCCGCACGCCCGCTGCCCGCCGTGGGCGCGGCTCCGTGATCGACCTCCTCGTGGTGGGCGGCGGCCCGGCGGGCCTGGCCACCGCGATCCACGGAGCGCTCGCCGGGTTCGACGTCGTGGTCGCCGAACCGCGTCCCGCGCCCATCGACAAGGCCTGCGGAGAGGGCCTGATGCCGGGCGCGGTCCGCGCCTTGGAGGCACTCGGCGTCACGGTGCCGGGCCATCCCCTTCGGGGCATCCGCTACGTGGACGCCGTAGGCGAACGGCGGGGGGGGGGGGGGGGGT
>NZ_JBHWMB010000090.1:3844-20810 GCF_042730015.1 Streptomyces sp. NPDC059957
CTGCACGGGCCTGGGCGGCTCGCGCGGCCTGCGCAGCCTGCGTCCGGGCCTAGTGGTTTGGGCGGGGGAGGTTCCCCGGTGGGGGAGCTCCGGGGCAGAACCCCCCCCCCCTCTCCTCCCCCCCACCACACCCCCCCCCCCCCCCCCGCCGCACCCTGCTCCACGAGGCACTCACCGACCGGGCCGTCCGGCTCGGCATCCCGATCCTCCCCCGCAGGGTTCGCCAAGTGAGCCAGTACGCCGACCACGTCACGGCGGACGGGATGGCCGCCCGGTATCTCGTGGCGGCGGACGGACTGCACTCACCGACCCGGCGGGCGCTCGACCTGGACGAGCGGCCGAGGGCAGGACGCCGGCCGCCGCGGTACGGATTGCGACGTCACTACTCCGTCGAGCCGTGGAGCGACCTGGTGGAGGTGCACTGGGCGGCGGGCTGCGAGGCCTACGTCACGCCGCTGGGCCCGCGCCAGGTCGGAGTCGCCGTCCTCACGTCCGAACAGCTCCCGTACGAAGCCCAGCTGGCCCGATTCCCGCTGTTGGTGTCCCGGCTCGGTACGGCGGGCCGGACGCCGGTCCGGGGCGCGGGTCCGCTCCGCCAGCAGGCCCGCTCCAGGGTGGCCGGGCGGGTCCTGTTCGTGGGCGACGCCGCCGGATACGTCGACGCCCTGACGGGCGAGGGCCTCGCCCTGGCCCTGACGGCCGCCGCCGAACTCGTGCGCTGCCTGCGCCAAGGCCGCCCCCAGGACTACGAAGACGCGTGGCGTCGGCTGTCCCGCAACTACCGGCTGCTGACCAAGTCCCTGCTCTGGGCCCGCAACCAGCCCCGACTGGCGCCCCTGATCACCCCTGCTGCGGCCCGCTTCCCCGGCCTGTTCCAGCAGGCCGTGAACCTGCTGGCGTGAGTGCTCTTCACCGTCGGGGCACGGGAGCCCATCGAACCGGTCTCCCCGGACCAGGCTGGTTGTGCCTTGAGCCTGACACGCACCCGCCGCGTGGAGTGCTTCGACGGCCACGGCGGGCGACGTCTCGCGCATCGTCCGGTACGGCAGATGGCGGACGGAACTTGTGGAGCGGCCACGCGCTCAGCAGGCTTGTACCCATGCTCTCACCCGCCCCCGGACCGGTCCGCTCGTCCGTGGCAGAGGCCCGGCGGGCCGGTTCCCGCCGGGCGCTGCTCGGCGGCTGCGTCGGCAACTTCATCGAGTGGTACGAGTTCGGTGTCTACGGCTACCTCGCCACCGTCATCGCGGCGCACTTCTTCACTCCCGAGGGCGGCAGCGAGGTGGAGGGGCTCGTCAAGACGTACGCCTCCTTCGCCCTCGCGTTCTTCTTCCGGCCCGTCGGGGCGGCGGTGTTCGGGCGGCTCGGTGACCGGATCGGCCGGCGGCCGACGCTCGTCCTGGTCATCTGCCTGATGACCGGCGCCACGACGCTCATCGGCGCGCTCCCGACGTACGCGACCATCGGCGCGGCCGCGCCGTGGCTGCTGACGTTGCTGCGGATCGTGCAAGGGCTGTCGGCGGGCGGGGAGTTCGGCGGGGCGGTCTCGGTCATGACGGAGAGCGCCCCGCCGGGCCGCCGGGGGCGGTACGGGGCGTGGCAGTCGTTCACGGTCTCGCTCGGCCTGCTCGCGGGCGCCGGTACGACGGCGCTTCTGGCGACCGTACTGACCCCCTCGGAGCTGGACGCCTGGGGCTGGCGGGTGCCCTTCCTGCTGACGCTGCCGCTCGGGCTCGCCGCACTGTGGCTGCGCGTGCGCCTGGACGAGACGCCCGCCTTCGTCGCGGAGGCCCGGGCGGCGGCCGCCGTCTCCCCGGCGGGCGGACCCCCGCGGCGACCGCCCGCCGGGGAGACGGCCAGGGCCGTCGCGCTGGGCGCCGGGCGGGTCATGGGCTGGTCGGCGGCCGGGTACACCTTCCTCGTGGTCCTGCCCTCCTACCTCCAGAACACGCTGAACGCGACGTTCCAGCAGGCCCTGGTGGCGACCGTGCTGGCGAACCTGGGGTTCGCGGCGACCATCCTGCCCGCCGGCGCGTTGAGCGACCGGCTCGGGCGGCGGACGGTGATGCTGGCCGGGGCGCTGCTGGTGGTCGTGTTCGCGCTGCCGCTGCTGAACCTGGTCCAGGACACGGGCGCGCCGGTGTACGCGAAGGGGGCCGCGCTCTTCGCCGCGGGGGCAGCCGTCGGTCTGATGGCCGGACCCGGTCCCGCGATGCTGTCCGAGATGTTCCCTACCACGGTGCGCTACACGGGGCTGGGGCTGGCGTACGCGCTGTCCAACGCCGTGTTCTCGGGATGCGCGGGGCTGATCATCACCAGGGCCGTCGCGTGGACCGGGGACGCAGACATTCCCGCGTACTACGCCGCGACCGCCTGCGCGGTCAGCGTCGCAGCGCTGCTCACCCTGCGCGGCGACGACCACGAGCGGACGCTCCGGTGAGCGGCCCGCCGGTGGGCGTCCGCAGGGCGGGCGCCCTGCGCGTCGTGGGGCTGATGTCGGGCACCTCGCACGACGCCATCGACGCGGCCGCCGCGGACCTCGCCCTGGACGGGGACACGCTGGTGCTCACGCCGCTCGGCATGATCAGTACCGCGTACGAGGACGGTCTGCGGGCGGAGCTCGCCGGGGCACTGCCACCCGCCGCGACGGATCTGGCCACGGTGTGCAGGCTCGACACGCGCATCGGCCAGGCCTTCGCCGCAGCGGCCGTACGGGCAGACCTCGAACTGTGCGACGGCCGGACCGATCTGACGGCCTCGCACGGGCAGACCGTCTACCACTGGGCCGCGTCCGGCCGGGTGTACGGCACGCTCCAGATCGGCGAGCCCGCCTGGATCGCCGAAGCCACGGGCCGGCCCGTGGTCTCCGGCTTCCGCACGCGGGACGTGGCCGCCGGGGGACAGGGCGCACCCCTGGTGAGCGTCTTCGACGTCATGTGGCTGCGCGGGCGGCCGGGCGTCCCCGTGGCGCTCAACCTGGGCGGCATCGCGAACGTGACGGTGGTCGCGGACTGGGCGGGCGGCGCACCGTTGGCCTTCGACACCGGCCCCGCCAACGCGCTGATCGACGCGGCGGTACGGGAGCTCGCAGCGGGGGGCGCCCCGGGCCGGGCGCGGTCCATGGACGTGGACGGCGTGCTCGCCGCACGCGGAACCGTGCACCCGGGGCTGCTGCGGAAACTGCTGGACGAGCCGTACTACGCCCTGCCCGCACCGAAGACGACGGGCAAGGAACTCTTCCACCTGCCCTACCTGCGCGCGGCGCTGGACACCTGCGGGCCGCTGCCCGCCGAGGACGTCGTCGCCACCCTGACCCGGCTCACGGCACGGACCGTCGCCGACGCCGTCCGGCCCTTCGGGCCGACGGAGGTGATCGCGTCGGGCGGCGGCACCCGCAACCCGGTGCTGATGCGGTGGCTGAGGGAGGAACTGGGCGGGGGTGACGCGGGCGCGGCGCTGCGGACGTCGGACGAGCTCGGACTGCCGTCCGGCACGAAGGAGGCGTACGCCTTCGCCGTCCTGGGCTGGCTCACCGTGCACGGTCTGCCCGCGACCCTTCCCTCCTGCACCGGCGCCCGGCACCCGAGCGTCCTCGGCTCGCTCACACCCGGCGCGGGGGGCCGGAGCCTGCCCGCGCCGCTGGCGACGGCGCCAGGCCGCCTGGTCGTCCGCGCCCCGCGCACATCCCGGTGAGCAGAGCACGGCTCCCGTGCGAGATGGCGCGCACCCGGGGCGCACTCCGGCTCGCTGTTTGAGCTCCGTCGGACGGGCCAGACGGGGAGGGAACGCGCATCCGAATGCGGTGCGCATCCGATGGAGGTTCCGAGGTGGGAAACGTGTCGCGTCTGCCCGGCCGTGCCGAGCACCACTGGCTGTGGCAGGAGGAGGCCGCCTGCCGCGAACTGGGCTCGCGCCTGTTCTTCCACCCGAGGGGCGAGCAGGGGCCTGACCGCGAACGGCGGGACGAGGCGGCCAAGGAGGTGTGCGCGCTGTGCCCGGTGCAGCGCGACTGCCTGCGGCACGCGCTGAAGGTCGCCGAGCCGTTCGGGATCTGGGGCGGTCTCACCGCGCGCGAGAGGCACCGGCTGCGCACCGAGGAAGCGGAAAGTCCGTCCCTGCCGTCCACCGCCTGAGCCTCGCCGACCGTGGTGTCAGGGCAGGGGGCCCCGGCCAGACGGGTTCACCGATGATTCGGACGCGGCCGGACTGGTGGGCATCGGCGAAGGCCAGGAGGAGCCTGGGGATGATGCGGCCCGGATTGCGCCCCACGATCGCCATGTCGAGGAAGCGCACACCGCGGACCATGCCTATGAGGTGACGGAGTCGTCCGCGGCGCCGTCGTCGGTCAGAAGGCCCGTCCTCAGCCGTTCCGTGATCCGGTTCAGCAGCCGGGAGACGTGCATCTGGGAGAGGCCGAGCCGGTTTCCGATCTCGGACTGGGTGAGTTCCTCGCCGAAGCGCAGGGCCAGGATCCGGCGATCGCGGTCACTGAGGGTCGTCAGCAGGGGTTTGAGCGCTTCCACGCATTCGATGCGGTCGTACGCCGCTTCCTCGGCGCCGAGCGAAGACGTCAGCGGCGACACGTTCGTGTCCTCGCCCAGCGGTGCTTCGAGGGATCCGGCGGTGTAGCCGTTGGTGGCCCGGAGCCCCTCGGCCAGCTCGGCGTCGGTGATTCCGAGGCGTTGCGCCAGCTCGTGTTCGGACGGCCGGCGGCCCAGCCGCTGCTCGAGGGCGTCGTAGGTCTTGGCGATGTCGAGCCGGAGTTCCTGCAGACGCCGGGGGACCTTCACCGACCAGCTGGTGTCACGGAAGAACCGTTTGATCTCACCGATGATGGTGGGGATCGCGAACGTGGCGAACTCGATCCCGCGCTCCACTTCGTACCGGTTGATGGCCTTGATCAGGCCGATCGTGCCGACCTGGATGATGTCCTCCAGCGGTTCCCTGCGCGCGCGGTAGCGGCGGGCCGAGTACTTCACCAGGCTGAGGTTGAGCTCGACGAGGGTGTTGCGCACGTACGAGTACTCGGCAGTGCCCTCCTCCAGGGTGTCCAGACGTCGGAAGAGCGTGGTGGACAGGGTCCGGGCGTCCCCGGTGCTCACTGCGACCAGGTCCTCGGGGAGGCGGAGCGGGTCCGGGAGGAGCTCGGTATGGAGGGGATCCTCAGTGTCGCGGGTGATGGGTGACATGTGAGACCTCTGACGGATGGGGCTGCGGCCGAGAGGCGCAGCGGGGGACCGTCATCGTCTTCCCGATGGCTGTATACCCCCTCACGGGGCGGGCTGACCCTTTCCCCTCGCGGGGATCCCGTAGGGGGCTCTCAGCGCGCCTGCCGGGTATCAGCCGTACGGGGGCAGGGGGTGCAGGCCCTCGTGTGATCTTCTGAAGATCGGCAGGTTCTGGGTGGGCCTTCTCCGTCCGGGCAGTCGCCAGACGTTCCGTCCACCGACGCGATCCGCCCAGCGGGGATCACCGCGTCCCACCCGGAGGTGCGCGATGCTCGACACGGTCCTGACCGGCGGAGACACTCCGGCGCGGCTGATCGCCCTGCCCGGTGTGTACCGGCCGCAGTCCGATACGCGGCTGCCGGCCGATGCCCTCTCCCGCGAGGAGCCGGGGTCCGGGACCGAGGTCCTGGAGATCGGCACCGGCGCCCTCGCACTGTGCGCGGCCGGCGCCGGTGCACGGGTGACGGCGGTCGACGTCTCCTGGCCCGCCGTGTTCGCGACCCGGCTCAACGCGCTGCGCCGTCGGCTGCCGCTGCGCGTGTTCCACGGAGACTTCGCCGCGCGCACGCGGGGCCTGACCGCCGACGTGTGTCCCGGGTCACGGTCCCCTGGGGCCCGGTGCTGCGGTCCAGACGGGCGTGGCTGCTGAGCCGGGGCCTGGCCGAGGGGGACGAGTGGGAAGAGCTGGTGGTCATCCGTGGCCGGCGTCCCTGAGGACCGCCCTGCCGAGCGGGACGGGCCCGCCCGCGGCGAACGCCGCGCGGCTCGCCGAGTGGTGGTGGATCCGCAGGGCCCGGTGCTGGTCGAGGGACCCGTGGAGGTCGTCCTGGAGGACGAGAGCGTCGTCCGGTCCGACCGCTTCATGGTCGCCCTGTGCACCTGCCGCCGCAGCCGCACCTACCCCTGGTGCGATACGAGCCACCGCCCCCGCGAACGCCCCGTCGCACCCGACGGCCCACAGGACAGGAGCACCGGATGACGACCACCGCCACCACCCCGAGGAGCGGACCCAGCCTGGTAGGGGGCCGGGGCGTACTGTCGGACGCCGTCCTGGAGGCGTTCACAACGGGGCGCCCTCCGATGCACCACGCGGTCGCCGTCCTCGCGGCCGATCCATGGGGCGAGGATCTCCAGCTCGCCCTCTACCTGCTCTACGAACTTCACTACCGGGGTTTTGGAGGCGTCGGCGACGACCGCGAGTGGGACCCGGACCTGCTCCGCCTGCGGCAGGCGATGGAGACCCGGTTCCTGCACGCCCTGCGCACCGAGCCGGCGGACGCCCCCCGGTCGGCCGGGGAAGCCTTCGCACCGCTCCTCGTCGAGCCGGTCGACCTCACGGACAGCGTCAGCCACCTCCTCGAAACGCGGGGCGAGCTCTGGCAGTTGCGCGAGTACGCGGCCCTGCGCTCGCTCTACCACCTCAAGGAGGCCGACCCGCACGTCCGGGTCGTACCCCGGCTCACGGGACGGGCCAAGGCCGCCATGGTCGCGATCGAGTACGACGAGTTCGGCGCCGGGCGTGCGGCGGACATCCACGCGCAGCTCTTCGCCGACCTCATGGACGACCTCGGCCTGGACCACACGTACGGCAGGTACCTGGACCACGCCCCGGCCCCGTTGCTCGCCACCGTCAACCTCATGTCACTGTTCGGCCTGCACCGCGCCCTGCGCGGCGCCCTCGTTGGTCACTTCGCCTGTGTCGAAGTGACCTCCTCACCCGGCTCGCGCCGCATGGCCAAGGCCATGCGGCGATGCGGTGCGGGTCCGGCCGCGGAGCGCTTCCACGCGGAACACGTCGAGGCCGACGCGGTGCACGAGCAGGTCGTACGGCGCGAGGTGATCGGCGGCCTCCTCGCCGACGAACCCCACCTGGAGCCCGATGTGGCCTTCGGCTGCGCGGCCACGGTCCTGCTGGAGGACCGCCTCGGAGCACACCTGCGGGAAGCCTGGGAGAACGGGCGCTCCGCGCTGCGGACGCGGCTGTCGGCGCAGCCGTGAGGCGGATCGGGCGATCAGGCGGGGTGCCCCGCCGAGATGTCGGCGATATCGCTGAACCGGAGCAGGGGCGGCTCGTCGCGCCGCCCGGGCGGGCTCTGGTCCACGGGCTCGAGCAGGAAGCCGACGTGGTCCCCGTCGCCCTCCACGTGCCCCCGCACCCGGCCGACGAACCAGGCGAGGCAGTCCTCGAGGACCGGTGCGCCCCCTTCTCCGGGCCGCCAGGCCACCCGCTCGAACTTGTCGACGTCGTCGCCGGTCCGCCCGCCGAACCAGTCCGCCGTGGACCTCTGCTCGCGGCGCAGGACGTGGACCGCCACGTGCGAGGCGCGGCGTGCGACGCGATAGGTCCGGTTGGACGTGGAGATCCACACCATGAAGCGGGGCGGGTCGATCGAGCACTGCGAGGCGAATCCCACCAGGCAGCCGGCCCGGTCACCATCGGCCGCCGCGGTCACGACGTACATCGGGTAATCGAGGACGTCGGTGAAGCCGTCCAGTCCGGTTCCGGTCACGGAAAGCTCCTCGGGTGAGCGGTGGAATTCCCACCGCGGAAGTTCAGGGCCGATCGACAGCTAAGGAAGGAATTCCCGGGTACACGCAATCCACAGCATCGCGGCGGATCAACCGTTTCGCCGAATTCCCGACATGAGAACGAGGCCACCATGATCTTCGCCGGACTCATCCTCCTGCTCATCGGATTCCTGACAGGAATCTCCATCCTGTGGACCATCGGGATCATTCTCCTCGTGGTGGGCGCAGTGCTCTGGATTCTGGGCTCGGTCGGGCACGCGGTCGGCGGACGACGCCACTACTACTGACCGGTTCGCCACGGCGCAGGGCGCAGGGACCCAGTGACGTCCCACCTCCGCCAGAGGAAGACCTCTTCCATGGCCATCCGCAATCGACCGATCCGGCGTCCCCCGCACGGGGGACCACACTGAGGCTATGGAGAGTGACGTCCGCTCATGAACTCTTTGGAGAAGGTGCGACCCCCGCCCGCAGGGGCGGAAACGGGGAGCGACTTCGCCCGGCTGTCCAAGAAGATCCAGGCGGCCGGACTGATGGGCCGGCGCCCGGGCTACTACGCACTGCGCATCACCGCCGTGACGATCCTCTACGCCCTGGGCTGCACGGCCTTCGTGCTCATCGGGGACAGCTGGTGGACCCTGCTCGCCGCCGGATTCCTGGCCGCCGTCTTCGGGCAGGTGGCGCTGCTGGCGCACGACGTCGCGCACCGGCAGGTCTTCCGGCTGCGCAGGTCCAGCGAACTGTCAGGGCGTCTCGCCGGGAACCTCGGCATCGGGATGGGATACGGCTGGTGGCAGGACAAGCACAGCCGGCACCACGCCAACCCGAACCACGAGGACCTCGACCCCGATCTCGATCCGGACATCCTCGTCTGGACACAAGGCCAGGCCCGGGCCGCGAAGGGGCTGCCGCGGCTCCTGGGACGCTCACAGGCGTTCCTGTTCTTCCCGCTGCTCACGCTGGAGGGCTTTAACCTGCACGTGTCCGGGATCCGGTCCCTCGCCGACGGCGCCCTGAAGAACCGGGTGTGGGAGGGCGTCCTCCTCTTCACGCACATCGCGGTCTATCTCGGCGCACTGTTCCTGGTGCTTCCGCCCGGCAAGGCGATCGCGTTCCTGATGGTCCACCAATGCCTCTTCGGCATCTACCTCGGGTCCATCTTCGCCCCGAACCACAAGGGCATGCCGACTCTGCGCGGCGCGGACCGGCCGGACTTCCTGCGCCGCCAGGTGCTGACCTCCCGCGACGTGCGGGGCGGCCGGTTCACCGACATCGTGCTCGGCGGCCTGAACTACCAGATCGAGCACCACCTCTTCCCGAGCATGCCCAGCCCGCACCTGCGCCGGGCCCAGGTCATCGTCCGCGGCCACTGTGAGGAGCTCGGAGTGAGTTACCTGGAGACCAGCCTGATCAACTCCTACCGGCAGACCCTCGCCAGCCTCCACCACGCCGGCGCCCCGCTCCGGCAGCCCCGCGTGCGGCGCCCCGCGCCGAGCAGCCCGTAGCCTGGCCCGATGCGTCAGCACGACCTTGTGGTCATCGGTGCGGGATCCGGCAACTCCGTCGTCGACGATTCGTTCGCCGGTCTCGACGTGGCGATCGTCGAGGAGAAGTGGTTCGGCGGAACCTGCCTGAACGCGGGCTGCATCCCGAGCAAGATGTTCGCCTACGCCGCACACGTGGCCCGGACCGTCGGCGAAGCCGGTACGTACGACGTGGGCGCGGAGCTGCTCGGCGTGCGCTGGCGGGCGATGCGCGACCGGGTGTTCGCACGCCTGGACGCCGAGCGCGAGGAGGGCCGGCGGGGGCGCCGGGAAGCCGACTCCGTCACCGTGTACGAGGGAAGCGCGCGTTTCACGGGCCCGCGGGAGCTGCGGATCGAGTGCGCGGACGGTTTCGTCGACATCGGCGCCCGGCAGATCGTCATCGCCGCCGGAGGCCGCCCACTGGTACCCCCACCCGTGCTCGAGTCCACGCTGCCGTACGAGACGTCCGACACCGTCATGCGGATCGAAGCCCCGCCCCGCCGCCTGGCCGTCCTCGGCGGCGGCTACATCGCGGCCGAGCTCGCGGAGGTGTTCGCGGCGGCCGGCAGCTCCGTGGTCATCGTGGAGAAGGAGGACCGCCTGCTCGGCCCGCAGGACGAGACGGTCGCCGAACGGTTCACCGAACTGGTCCGTTCCCGCTACGACCTCAGGCTGGGCCGGGAAGTGACCGCGGTGGGCGGCCGCCCGGGCGCCCTGCGGCTGACCCTGGACGACGCCTCCACGCTCGAGGCGGACATGCTGCTGGTCGCCGCGGGCCGCGTGCCCAACAGCGACCGGCTGAACCTCGAGGCCGCGGGCGTCGCCACCCACGACGACGGCCGCGTCGTCGTCGATGCGTACCAACGCACCACCGCGGAAGGGGTCTTCGCGCTCGGTGACATCTGCACACCGGTACCGCTCAAGCACGTGGCCAACCGTGAGGCGCAGGTCGTCGCCCACAACCTGCGCCACCCCGACGACCTGATCGCGGCCGACCACGACCTGGTACCCGCGGCCGTCTTCACCAGCCCCCAGATCGCCTCGATCGGCGCCACCGGGCAGGACTGCCGCGACCAGGGCCTCGATCCGCTGGTGGGCGAGGCCCGGTACGCGGACATCGCCTACGGCTGGGCGATGGAGGACACCACCGGCTTCTGCAAGGTGCTCTCCGAACGCGGCACCGGCCGCCTGCTCGGAGCCCACCTCATGGGCCCGCAGGCCGCGACCCTCATCCAGCCCCTCGTCATGGCGATGACCCTGGGCATCGACGCCCCCACCCTGGCCAGGTCCCCGTACTGGATCCACCCGGCGCTCACCGAGCTCGTGGAGAAGGCCCTCCTCGACCTCGACCTGTGACGGCGAAACCCGTGATGACTGATTCACGAATTCGCGAGTTCGTGGCTCAGGTGTCGAGCAGTCGGTTGACCAGCGAGCGGTAGGCCCGCAGGGCCTGGCGCAGGTCCTCGGTGGCCACCTGCTCACCGCGGTCCCATTGCTTCTCCAGCCCGCTCCGGTGTTCGGAAAGGGTGCCGGCGAACGCCTGCATGACCTCCGCCACCAGGGTGTCCGCCGACCGGACCGCTTCCTGCGGATCGTCCACGAACCGGCCCTGGATCTCACCCCACCGGGTGCGATAGCGCTCTGCCTCCGCGGTTCCCAGCAGCGGTTCCTCTTCGGTCCCGGCTGCACCTACCGACTCTGCACGTACCGGCTCTGCACCTACCGGCTCTGCACCTACCGACTCTGCACCTACCGGCTCTGCACCTACCGACTCTGCCGGATCGGGTGCCGGTACGTCCTCCGGTACGGGCCCCGGTTCCCGCCCGGCTCGGTGAGCCCCTTCGGGGCCCCCGGCGGGCTCGGCGGCCGGGACCCCGCTCGCATCGCGGGCCTGGCTCGCATCGTGCCGCTCACCCGTGGCCTCGCCGGGGAACAGGGGCGCGTCCCCGTCACCGGACGGCGCGGGGCGCGCTAGATCCTCCGTGGTCAGGGCGGGCTCGCGTGCCCGTCCCGCAGTGTCGTCGTGATTCGGATTCTGCATGTCATCGGCTCCTCTGGTCGGCGAGCAGCTCCTCGAACAGCGTGCGGTAGTGGACCATCGCCCCGCGCAGCTCCTCCGTCGTCGCCCGTCCCGCATCGCTGCGCACCTTCACCGCGTGCGCGGCCCGGTACTCCTCCAGCGTGCGGCCGTGCTCCACGGAGAGATCGCGCAACTGGTCCTCGTACCCCTCGGTCGGATAGCCGAGCTCTCCCATCAGCCGCGTCACCAGCTCGTCGGCCGCTGCCACGGATCCGTCGGGCCGGTCCACGAACTGCTGTTGCACGCCGGTCCACTCGTCCGCGTACTGGTGCCGGCGGTCGGGGGAGAGCTCCTTGATGTCGAGTCGGTCGTGCCGCTCCTCACGGGCGCGCAGGTCCCGCTCGGCGGAGCGCTTGTCGCCCTGTTCCTCGACGGTGCGGTTGTACTCCGGCCCGAACCGTTCACGCAGGTGGCGTCGTCGGGCAAGCATCCACAGCAGTGCCGTGAGCGCGAGCACGACGACCGCCGCCCCGACGATGACGGCAATCAGCACATTGGTTGACATCTTCTGCCTCCGTCCGGGGGCTCATCGTGTCTGCCTCGCGGCTGCCCCGCTGGGTGGCGGCCAAACCCGAACGGGGGCGGCCCGGGGGCCGGGGTCGCAGCCGGTCACCGCTCCGTCCGGGGCACTGGTCACCAGGCGGAGCCTCGGGCCGCGCTCCCGGCCGGTCCGGCTCCCGCCTCACTGGCCGGGTCCCACCGGAGGTGCCCGGCGCAGCAGCTCGTCGTGGAGGAGCCGGCCGACGAGCGCGCCTCCGAACACGACCACGCCGACGCCGACGAGCCAGGTCTGGATGACGAGAACGGTTCCGAAGGGGCCGTAGGTGACGGCGCTGGACGCGATCAGCGGCGAGAAGACGTGCCGGGAGAACACCCGTAGCCCGAGCAGCCCGAGCATGGTGGCCACCGCCCCGGGGAGCAGGGCGGTCCACGGGACCCGGCCGCCGAGCAGCAGGTGCTGTGACCACCAGAAGAAGAGGGTTCCGATCGCCACCGTGACGAAGCCGCGTGCCGGGGATTCGCGCCACGGCGGGGCGATCGCCGAGAGGAAGAGCACCCCCACCAGCACGCCGAGCCACAGCACGTGACGCCACCGGGCCCACCAGCGGGACGGAGCCAGGTCCCAGACCTGTTCGTAGCCGCTCTGCAGCATCGTGCCGAAGGACAGGCCGAACACGGCGAGCAGCGCGAGGCCGAAGGCGGTCGTGGTCCGCCAGGCCTGGCCGGGCAGGGCGAAGAGCCGCTCGATCTCGGCCCTGGCGGCCGGCGATACGCCGAGCCCGTCGCCCAGCCACTGCGCGAACCCCTGCCCGCCGCGGGTGTCGGCCGCGGATACGACGATGAGCAGGGGCACCAGGGTCAGGAACCCGAGCGCCGCGAACCCGAGGGAGCGTTGCCACAGGTCGACGCCCCGGACGTGGACCCAGCGGCGTCCGGCCCGCGCGCGGCGGACCGCACTGCGCATCCGCCCGAAGGGCGACAGCCGACGGATCCTGCCGGACCCGGTCATCTCACCGGCGCACGCCCGGGTCCGCCGCCACCGCCGCCCCGGCCGGCTCCGAGGCGTCCGCGAAGGGACGTCGGCGGCGGGTGCGGTGACCGGGACGGGTGGACCGGGGGTGGGGTGATGGGCATGGCCGCTCCAGGTGCTGCTTTCACGGTAGGACCCTCCCGACCGGGAATCCACCGGGGGTACGGCGTCCACGTGTCCGGGCGACCAGGTCGGGCATACGCGGGACCGGGGACGACGGCCGCAGGCCGGTCGGTCCGAGTGGTCCTGGTAGTCCGGGCGGTGTGCGGACGGGGCCGCCCGCCCCGGACGAACACAGTGAGTCAACGGTCAGGGCGAGGCGGCAGTGAAGATGACGGGAGAGACCGAGGGCGATCCTCGACGCGGGCGCGGGCACGGGCCGGTCATGGGCCAGCGGCGCCGGCTCGCCCTGCGCAGTGTCCGGGGTGCGGTCGCCAAGGGCCGTGATTTCACCCGCCTGACCCTGCGGGACTGGGGGTGGGACGGACGGGAGAGTGCCGAGGACGCGTTGCTCGTCGTCTCCGAGTTGGTGACCAATGCGGCCCTGCACGCGCACGGCTGCGAAGAGCTCGTACTGACCGCCGGCGAGACCCTGAGGATCGAGGTGCTCGACGGGGTGACGGAGCTGCCGCGCCCCGGAGCCGTACGCCGGCCGGGTGTCCCCGGCGGCCACGGCCTGCACCTCGTGCGGCGGCTCGCCGACCGGTGGGGCTGTTACCCCCTTGGCACGGGCAAGGTCGTCTGGGCGGAGATCGAGTCCTCCCGCCTGGCCGCCGGGCGCCGCGACCCGAAGGCCCCGACCCCGGACCACCGAGGCTAGGTCGTCTCTTTCGGATCTTGTCGGCCGAGCCCGCGGCGTCTGGTGCCGTGCCTGGGCGTGCTGTCGGGGCGCTCGCGTACTGGACGTACGTGGTCGCCTCGGCAGTGCGGCCGGGCGCGGTGCCAGGCGTCGTGGGCCCGGCAAGATCCGAAAGAGACGGCCCAGGGCGTGTCTTTCGGGGGCCCCGCGCCTGCGCCCGGGAGGTCCCGGGTGGGTGCGCACCCGGCACCGGAGCCTCGTGACGCGTGAGTACTGCACACCCCGCCCGTGACAGCCGTGACTGTCGGCGTCCTCTGCGCGCGTGACACGGTCGGTCCTGCAACCGACCGAGGGAGCAGGTGTGAACAAGGGGTACGCAGCCTTCTGCGACGCGGACCGGTGGTTCTACGACGCGCCGTACCGGCGGGCCGGCGAGAGCTATCCGGCCGCCCTCGCCCCCGTCCCTCAGGGATGGCGCTCGCACCGGAGCGGCGACTGGCTCGCGCTGCGTCCCACCGATGCCGAACTGCCCGCACAGGGCTGGAAGATCCACGTCTCGGCCACGCTCGACAACGCCGAGTCGCTGCTGACGACGGTGTACGAGTACTGCACGGCGCGACGCATCGCCTTCAAGTTCGTACCGAGCCGCTACCTGCTGCACCTGCGCAACGCCAAGTACGCCGACCGCGCCGCGAGCGGCAAGTTCATCACCGTGTACCCCGCGGACGAAGGGCAGTGCCGCCGCATCGCGGAGGAGCTCGACGTCGCGCTGGCGGGAGCTGCCGGCCCGTACATCCTCAGCGATCTGCGCTGGGGCGCCGGACCGGTCCACCTGCGCTACGGCAGCTTCACCCTGCGGCACTGCTACGACGAGCACGGCGAGCTGGTCCCGGCGATCGAGACCCCCGAAGGGCGGCTCGTACCGGACCGCCGCGGACCGGTCTTCCAGCCGCCCGAGTGGCTCGAACTGCCCGGCTTCCTGAAGCCGCACCTCGAAGCGCGCTCCGCGCTCACCCTGACCGGCGTTCCCTTCACGGTGGAGCGGGCGCTGCACTTCTCCAACGGCGGCGGCGTGTACGTCGGCAGGGACACCCGCACCGGAGCGACCGTGGTCCTCAAGGAAGCCCGGCCGTACGCGGGCCTCGCCGCCGACGGAGCCGACGCCGTGACCCGGCTGCACCGCGAACGGGCTGCGCTGGAGCGGCTGGAGGGCCTGGACTGCGTCCCGTCGGTCCTCGGCACGTTCACGGTCGGCGACCACCACTTCCTGGTACTGGAGCACCTTGCGGGCAAACCGCTCAACACCTACTTCGCCCGCCGCCACCCGCTGATCGAGGCGGACCCCGAACCTGCGGAGCTCACCTCCTACACCGAGTGGGCCCTCACCATCCACCGGAAGGTGACGGAGGCCGTCGACGCCGTGCACGCCCGCGGCGTGGTCTTCAACGACCTCCACCTCTTCAACATCATGGTGGCCGAGAACGAGACCACGGGCGAACCCACCGTCTCGCTCCTGGACTTCGAAGCCGCCGCGCACGTCGACGAGGGACTGCGGCAGACCGTGGCCAACCCCGCCTTCGTCGCCCCGGCCGAGCGGCGCGGGTTCTCCGTCGACCGCTACGCCCTCGCCTGCCTGCGGCTCGCCCTGTTCCTCCCGCTGACCAGCCTGCTCGTCCTCGACCGGGCCAAGGCCGCGCATCTGGCCGCCGTGGTCGCCGAACAGTTCCCCGTACCGCGGCAGTTCCTCGACGAGGCCGTCGAGGAGATCCTCTCCGGCGCCCCGCGGGGCGCACCGGGTGACCGCCTGCCCGCGCCGGCCGGACCGTACCTGCCGGTCGAGCCGCGGGACTGGCCCGCCGCCCGTACGTCCATGAGCGCGGCGGTGCGTGCGAGCGTCACCCCGGACCGCGAGGACCGCCTCGTCCCGGGCGACATCGCCCAGTTCGCCAACCCCGGTGGAGGCATCGGCTTCGGCCACGGGATCGCCGGCGTGCTCCACGCCCTCGCCGAGACCGGCGCCGAACCCTGGCCCGAGGCCGAGGAATGGCTCCTCGACCGGACCCGGGAGCCGCTCTCCGGCACCCCGCTCGGCTTCTACGACGGCCTGGCCGGCACGGCCTGGACCCTGCACCGGCTCGGACACCACGACCGGGCCCTCGCCCTCGCCGACCAGCTGCTGCACCAGCCCTGGGAGAGCGCGGGCCCCGACCTGCACGGCGGACTCGCAGGCATCGGCCTCGCCCTGGACGCCCTCGCCGCGGCGAGCGGCGAGAGCGAACTGCACACCGCGGCCCTGCGCTGCGCCGAGCTGATCGCCCGGCCCGGGCAGCGCCCGGCCCGCGCGGGACTGCTGTACGGCAACTCCGGCCCCGCCCTGCTGCTCGTACGACTGTACGAACGCACCGGTGACAAGGAACTGCTGGCCCAGGCCGCCCAGGGGCTCCACCGCGACCTCGACCGCTGCGTCACCAGCGCGTTCGGCACCCTCCAGGTGAACGAGGGCTGGCGCACGATGCCGTACCTCGGCGAGGGCAGCGTCGGCATCGGCATGGTGCTCGACGACTGGCTGGAGCACGGCCCGGACGAGCGCTTCGAGCAGGCCCGGCGCGAGATCGTACGGGCGGCCCAGGCCACCTTCTACGCCCAGCCCGGGCTGATGCGCGGCGCCGCCGGGATGATCCTCCACCTGGCCCGGACCACCACGCCGGGCCCGGGCACGGGACACGAAGCCATCGACCGCCAGATCGGCGCACTGGCCCGGCACGCCGTGCCCTACCAGGGGCATCTGGCCTTCCCCGGCGAGCAGATGATGCGGCTGTCCATGGACCTCTCCACGGGCACGGCCGGCGCTCTCCTCGCCCTCGGCAGCGCCGCGCCCGGCGGGCGCGCACACCTGCCGTTCCTCCCGCCGCTGCGCGAACGCGCCGCGGCCCCAGAGCCGGTCCCGTCCGGGACCGTGACCCATCGCACCACCCGAGAGAAGAAGAGGAACCGACATGACCCTTCTTGACCTGCAGTCGATGGAGACCCCGAAGGAAGAGATCACGGAGATGCACGGCGGCGGTGGCGGCGGCAGCAGGGCAAGCCTCCTGCTCTGCGGCGACAGCAGCCTCAGCATCACGACCTGTAACTAACCAGGTCACTCCGGGCCCGGGCGGTGCACCGCCCGGGCCCGCCCCACGTCTTTTGAGGCGGCCGACAACAAGTCCCCCCCCCACCGCGGCCTGCCCAAAGCTGGCGCCCCCCCAGGCGCGCCACCCCCACCACGCACCCGTC
>NZ_JBHWMB010000090.1:20820-28589 GCF_042730015.1 Streptomyces sp. NPDC059957
CCACACCCCTGGCACAGCGCGGGCCCGAGATGCAGCTGGGAGTCCCCCCCCCCGGCCCCGCACCACGTCTTTGGAGGCGTCCGACGATGAGCCCACCCGACGCGGCGGCCGGCCCGGAGCGGGCGCCCGCCGAGGCGCGCGACGCCGACCGGGCACTCGTGGCGGCGGCCCGGCACAGCGCCGGACGCACCGCCGCCGTCCTCGGATGCGCGGTGGCGGCCGCCGCGGCGGCGCTCGCCGAACCGGCGGTCCTCGGCCACACCCTCGACCTGCTGCTCCGCCGGGACCCCTCGGGCACGGCCTGGACCCTGCTGTGCGCCGCGGTCATCGCCGCCGAGGTGGCGCTGGACGCCGCGGCCGCACGCCTGACCGGCGAGGTGGACGGCCGCTCCACCGCCCTGCTGCGCAGGCTCGGGACCGCCCGGCTGCTGGGGACGGCCCCGCACCACGCGGCCCGCCACGCACCTGGAGACACCGCCGCGCGGCTGACCGCGCACGCCACCGAGGCCGGGAGGGTCCCGGCCGCCGTCGCGCACGCCGCCGCCTCGGTGCTGCCGCCGATCGGCGCGGTGGCCGCGCTCTTCCTCATCGACGTGTGGACCGCGCTCGCCTTCCTCGCGGGCGTGCCGCTGCTCGCGCTCCTGCTGCGGACCTTCGCCCGCTCCACCTCCACCAGCGTCGCCCGCTACCAGCAGGTGCAGCTCGCGACCGCCGGCCTGCTCGTGGAGGCGCTCGCCGGGGCGCGCACGATCGCCGCCGCGGGCACCGCGGAGCGCGAACGCACCCGGATCCTCGCGCGGTTGCCCGAACTCGCCGCCGAGGGCAGGCGCATGTGGCGTGTCTACGGAGGGACGACGGCCCGGTCCGCGGCCCTCATGCCCATGCTCCTGTACGCGGTCCTCGCCGTCGGCGGCATCCGGCTGTCGGCCGGGGCCCTCGGGGTCGGCGAACTCCTCGCCGCCATGCGGTACGCGGGCCTCGCGGCCGGTGTCGGCGGGGTGACCGGCGCACTGGCGGCCGTCGTCCGCGGCCGGGCAGCCGCCCGGCGGACCACCGCCCTCCTGGCCCTGCCGGTGGTCGAGCACGGCCGTGCGGAACTGCCGGAAGGAGGGGCGGGCACCTTGGAACTGCGCGGCGTCCGGGTCGTGCGCGCAGGCTCGGCGGTCCTGCACGACATCAGCCTGGTGATCCCCGGCGGCACCACGGTGGCGGTGGTGGGCCGGTCCGGCGCCGGCAAG
Source organism: Streptomyces sp. NPDC059957 (assembly GCF_042730015.1). Taxonomy (NCBI): domain Bacteria; kingdom Bacillati; phylum Actinomycetota; class Actinomycetes; order Kitasatosporales; family Streptomycetaceae; genus Streptomyces; species Streptomyces sp. NPDC059957. Next base: position 22,059 of record NZ_JBHWMB010000090.1, read on the forward strand.
ACGCTGTTCGCCGCCGTGGCCGGCCGGCTCACCGACCCGGACGCGGGCCAGGTGCTGCTGGACGGCGTACCCCTGCGGGAGCTGACCGCCGACGCGCTCCGCCGAGAGGTCGGCCACGCCTTCGACCGCCCCGCGCTGTTCGGGGACACGGTCGGCGACGCGATCGGCTTCGGAGCGGGTCCGGACCCCGGCCGCGAAGCCGTCCGGGCCGCGGCGCGCGCCGCCGGCGCCGATGCGTTCGTACGGCGCCTGCCCCTGGGCTACGGCACGCACCTCGCCGACGCCCCGATGTCCGGGGGCGAGGTCCAACGCCTCGGTCTGGCCCGGGCGTTCTGCCACGCGGGCCGCCTCCTCGTACTGGACGACGCCACCTCCAGCCTCGACACCGTCACGGCCCGAGAGGTCGAGCGGGCGCTCGCGCACGAGGTCCGGCCCGGCACCCGGATCGTGGTGGCGCACCGCCTCTCCTCGGCCGTCCGCGCCGACCTCGTCGTATGGCTCGAGGACGGGCGGGTGCGGGCGGCAGGCGTCCACGAGGAACTGTGGCGGCACGACCCCGACTACCGCGCCGTGTTCGCCGCCGGGCCGGGGACGGCGGCCGGGCCGGGGACGGAGGCCGGAGCGCAGGCGGAGCCGGACGAGGCCCCCGGAGCCGGGGTGGAAGCGGACGACCGCCGGACGCCGGCGGGGAAGCAGGAGGCCGCACCATGACCGAGGGGGAGACCTGGCGCCGGGTGGCACCGGAGGGGCGGCGCTTCCTGCGCGGCCACAAGAGCGCCCTCGGGAGGCTGGCGGCGTGGTCACTCCTCGAATCCGCGCAGACCTTCCTCGGCGGCTACGGAGTGGCCCGCGCCCTCGACGACGGCTTCCTCGCCGGCCGCACCACCACCGGCCTCGCCTGGCTGGCCGCGGCCGGAGCCGGAGCACTGATCGGCGGGTTCGCCCTGCGCGGCGTGTTCGCCGGACTCGCGGACCTCGTGGAACCGCTGCGGGACGGTCTGGTGCGCCGGGCGGTGCGGCAGGCACTTGACCGCGCGGCGGCCGACCCGGCGCGCGCACCGGACGCGGGTGCCGTGTCCCGCCTGACCCAGCAGACGGAGATGGCCCGTGACTCCTTCGCCGGACTGGTCCTGACGGTACGGTCCTTCGTCTTCACCGCCATGGGCGCCCTCGCGGGCATGGCGGCGCTGGCTCCGGTGCTGCTGCTCGTCGTGCTGCCGCCCCTGCTGCTGGGCGTCGTGGCCTTCCTGGCCACGCTCCGCCCCATGGCCTCCGTACAGCGCCGGTCCCTGGACACCGACGAGGCGCTGGCGGACCGGGTGGGCGCGCTGGGGGAGGGGCTGCGCGACATTGTGGCCTGCGGCGGGCAAGCGGAGGCGCGAGCCCGGGTGGAACCACTGATCGCCGCCCAGGAGCGGCTGGCGCGCACGCTCTCGCGCTGGGCCGCTCTGCGCATCCTGGCCCTCGGTGCGGCGGGCCGGCTGCCGGTGATCGCGCTGCTCGCCGCGACGCCCTGGCTGCTCGGGCACGGGATCACCACCGGGGCGCTGGCAGGCGGCCTCACCTACGTGGTGCAGGCGTTGCTGCCCGCCCTCAACACCCTGATGACCGCGCTGGGTTCGGCCGGCACGCGGCTGCTGGTGGTCCTCGAGCGCTTCTGCGAGCCGCCACCGTCGCCCCCGGAAGCCCGCCGCACGGGTGAGGCGGGCGGGGCGAGCGGGGTGGGGGAGCCGGGCGGGGCGGAGCAACCGGGGGAGCCCGGTCCAGCGGCCGAGTTCCGGGGCGTCACCTTCGCCTACGGCCCCGCGGCGGCGCCCGTCCTCGACGGCCTCGACCTGGAGGTGCGGGCGGGGGAGCACCTCGCGGTGGTCGGGCCGAGCGGCATCGGCAAGTCCACGCTCACCGCCCTGCTGGCCGGGATGCTGCCACCCGGTGCGGGGACGGTCCTCGTCGCCGGCGCCGCCGCCCGCCGGGAGCCGGGGGCCGCGGGCCCGGATCCGCGGCGGACCCTGCTGCCGCAGCAGGCCTACGTGTTCACCGGCGCCGTGCGGGAGAACCTGACCCACCTGTCCGCGGGCCCGGACGGCTCGGTGCCCGGGGACGCCGAACTGCTGCGCGCCGTCGGCTCCCTGGGGCTCGGGGGCCTCGTCGAGCGGCTGGGCGGCCTGGACGGCGAGGTGTCCCCCCGGCTGCTGTCCCGGGGGGAGTGCCAGCACCTCGCGCTCGCCGCCGCCTACCTCTCCCCGGCTCCGCTGCTGCTGCTCGACGAGGCCACCTGTCACTTGGATCCGCGGACGGAGGAGCGTGCCGAGCGGGCCCTCGCGGAGCGTCCCGGCACCCTGGTGGTCGTGGCCCACCGCGTCTCGTCCGCGGCCCGCGCCGACCGGGTCCTCGTCCTCGACGGGACCCGGGCCGTGTGCGGCACGCACGCGGAACTCCCGGCGCTCTCGCCGCTCTACCGCGATCTGGTGGGCGGCTGGCACGGGACCGCGGACGCATGACGCCGAACGAAGCGGCGGGCGCGGATCAGACCCAGCCCGCCCCCTGGGATATCCGGATCGCGTCGATGAGGTTGCGCCCGCCGGTCTTCCGGGTCGCCGCGGCGATGTAGTTGCGTACCGTCCCGATCGCCAGGTGCAGCGTACGGGCGATCTCGGCGATGGAATCGCCCTCCGCGGCCCGGGCCAGCACGCTGAGCTCGCGCGGGCTCAGCGGCACGGGGTCGGCCTCCATGAAGGCGGAGGCCAGCGAGGCGTCGATGAACCGCTCCCCGGCCGCGAGCTTGCGGACCGCCCGGACGAGCCGCCCCGGCGAGCCGTCCTTGTCGACGTAGCCGCGGGCCTCGGCCCGGAACGCACGGTGCAGGGAACCGGGGGCGCCGGTCGACGCGAGGACCAGTACCGCGGACGGCGACGCGAGGACCTGACGGTTCGCGCGTCCTGCGTCCGCCAGAGCGGCCGCCGTCCCCGGACAGTCGAGGTCGACGACCGTGACGTCTGGTCGTAAGGACTCGGCCTGGCGGACCGCGGTGCGCCACCCCGCCGACGTGACGTCGAAGGGGCCTTCCGATCTCAGCAGCGCGGCCAGTGCCGACCGGACCAGGCTGACACTGTGCAGGACGAGGACCTTGGTCATGGTGTGGTCTCCTCGGTAGACGAACCAACGGCACCACGCGGCTGCCCCCGTACGGAGGAGATGGAACGTCACTGCGGGGGGCGCGCGGGGGCGCGCGGGCAAGTTGGCCGAGACACCGTGGAATCACGCTTCCCTTAGGCGGGGAACCCCCTTGAAGACCGGACCCCAGCCTTCCCGTAAGGCGGTACGGGCGCCCTCGCGCGGGAGCCCGGTTCGCCTCGTGGGTCAGATCTCGCCGCGCCAGGCACCCGTGGCGACCCCACGCGATTCGATGAACAGCTTGAACCGCTTCAGATCACCCGCGACCTGACGCTTGACGAAGCCGAGCTTGTCGGCCGCGGCCTCGGCCAGGCCGTCGGGGGCCCAGTTCATGTGCAGGACGACCTTGGTGGTGGTCGCGTCGAGCGGCTGGAAGGTGACGAGCCCGGCCTGGCGGGCCTCACCGTCGACGGTCATCCACGCGACGCGCCGGTCCGGGAGCTGCTCGGTGATCTGCGCGTCGAACTCGCGCTGGACACCGTTCACGTTCGTCACCCAGTGGGTGAGCGTGTCCGTGCGCTGGACGATGCGTTCGACCCCCTCCATGAAGGCGGGGAAGTCCTCGAACTGCGTCCACTGGTTGTAGGCCGTGCGTACGGGGACGTTGACCTCGACGTACTCCTCGACGTGTGACATGCGAACCCCTTCCGTGTGGTCAGCAGCCCGCACCCCGTGGTGCGGGACCTGCCGTTGAACATCCGCAGGCGCGGCTACCCCCACTCCGGATGCCCATGCGCGACCCGAGCGGTACGGCGCCCGCCGGGACGGAAGGCATGGGGGCCGAGCGCGGGCGCTGACGGAACTCCCCGACGGAGCAAGCCGGTACGGTGCGCGTGCGGACGAAGACCCAGGGCACACGCGGGTCATGACCGTACTGAAGACAAGTGTCCTCGTCCTCGACAGCGCGGAACCCGAGCCCCTGGCCCGGTTCTACGCCGAACTGCTCGGAGCCACGGCCGGCCCGGCCACCGGGGACGGGGAGCTGTTCCTCGTCACCGGCAGCTCCGGAGCCGTCCTCGGGATCCGCCGCGACCCGAACCACGCGCCGCCGAGCTGGCCCGCACCGCAGGACTCCCAACAGGCCCATCTGCGGATCCTGGTGGCGGCCGATTCCCTCGACGAAGCCGAACGCGAGGCCGTGTCCCTCGGAGCGCGCCCGGTGGCGGCCGAGGACGACGGCAGCCAGTTGGACAACCGCACGACGCTGCGGCGGTTCAGCGACCCGGCGGGCCACGCATTCGTCCTCGCGGCCGTATGGGAGGACCCCACCGCGCAGGGCGCCGCTGGGTGAGTCCGGGCGTGCGCCGGACGGTGACTCCGGGCGTGCGCCGGACCGGTCATGGACCGGTGGGCCTGCCGGACTTCAGCCGTGCCGCTTCGATTTCGGCCCAGACGGCCTTGCCGTGCTCGTGGGTGTCCGTGCCCCAGCGGTCGGACAGGCGCTGCACGATGTGCAGGCCGTGGCCGCCCGGGGTGCCGCGTCGCGGGGCGGGGTGGAGGAGGGGCAGGACGGTCGTGGCGTCGTGGACCTCGATGCGGAGGGTTTCCCCGGCCGTGAGGACGAGTTCGCGGCAGCCGTCCGCGTGCAGGGAGGCGTTGGTCAGCAGCTCGGACACGAGGAGCAGGGCGTCCTCGGCGGTCTCGGTTCCGTCCCAGCCCCAGTCCCGCAGGGCCCGGCGGGTGAAGTCGCGGCCCTTGGCCACCGCACCCCCGACGCCCGTCAGGGCGAGGCGACGCCGCTGGCCTCCACCGGGAAGGCCGGCGCTCACTGGATCTCCCGCTTTCGCTCCGATGGTCTCCACCGTGCTCTCGCACCCCCGTGCCGACGCCGCGCTGTTCGCTGTTCCGGGAGACCGGCCGACGAGATCGTGGCCGGTGTCCCGGACTGTCCGTATGCCCCCGAGTGGCCCGAGGACACCCGAGCCCGGTCCCGAGTGTAGGTGACCTCCGGTGTCAGGGCGTTGCCATGTGGAGCCGCAGCGTGAAGCCGTCCTCCAGGGCCCGGACCTCGACGAGGTCGCAGAGCTGGTGGATCATCCACAGGCCGCGGCCGCCGTTCGCCGATGCGAGGGAGGGGCGGCGGCGCCCCGCGAGGGGGTCGGCCAAGAGGCCCGCGTCCTGGATCTCGGCGACGACTCCCGCACGGGATCCGCCCGAGCCGCCGGTGGTCCACAGGCGCAGGGTGCCCTTCCCGCCCCCGTGGGACAGGGAGTTGGCCGCGGCCTCGCTGACGGCCAGGACGAGATCGCCTCGCCGGGCCGGGGTCAGGCCCGCCCCGCGGGCCCAGGCCCCGGCGTACTCGCGCACCTCGGCCAGTCCTCCGTGGGCGTACGCGAACCGGGACGCCTCGCCCTCGGGTTCGGGCAGGGGCCGGTCGCAGTCTGCCGAAACCTGCGCGGCGTCGGTGTACGCCGGGCTCGGCAGGTCCCGGCCGTGCTCGATCAGCGTGGGGTGCGTACGCCGGGCGTCGGCCAGCACCTCGGGCGCCAGGCCCCGTACGTCGTAGGGGCACAGGATGGTGGCGGGCCGGCCGGTGAAGGCCGTGTTGATGAGGGCTTCGTGGCGGGTGGCTTCCAGGACCTCGGCGGGGGAGCGGCCGGGCCAGATCGGCTCTCCGACGATCCGGGCCGACCGGCTCACGTGCAGGTCGGCGAAGTCCTGCAGGGCGGCCAGGATGCGGCCGGGGTTGCGGCCCAGCTCCGTCATGTCCGCCCAGGTGACGTCCGGGGCGCTCGCGCCGAGGCTCTCGCGCAGGGCGTCCCGGTGCGGGCCCGGGACGGCGACGAGGACCGGTTCGTCCGCCGACAGGGCGGTGCGCACGAAGCCGCCCACACCGGCCACGTACGCGTCGAGGTCCTGGTAGAAGAGGGCGGGATGGACGAACGCCCCGGGCCCGGCGGGCTCAGGAACAGTGATCATGCTGCGACCTCCAGCGCGGCGCATTCGTCCGGGAACATCTCCACGACCTTGCGGAGAGAGTACGGCGGGTCGTGGAGCAGCAGGCGCCTGCCCTGCCCGCTGAGGGCGGCCGCCGCCCGTACGAGGGCGGCGACCGCGGCCGTGTCGAGGAAGACCACGGCGGAAAGGTCGAGATGGACGACGGGGCCGGGAATGGCGGTCACGGCGCCGAGCGCGGCCGACAGGCACTGGCGGGTGTCGAGGTCGCAGCTGCCGGTCAGGCGCGCGCCCGGACGGTCCTGCCACGGCCGGGCGGTCAGCGGGGCCGACGCGCCCGCGCCCGCCCCGGCCGCCGCTGAGCCGGATGGGGAGTTCATGGTTCTTTCCTACACCGCGAGCATGCCGGTGCGCAGCCGTGCCAGGGTTCGGGACAGGATGCGGGAGACCTGCATCTGGGAG
>NZ_JBHWMB010000091.1:0-28180 GCF_042730015.1 Streptomyces sp. NPDC059957
AGGCGGCGAACGCGTTCGCCCCGAGCCCGTAGAGCAGGCTGGTGTCGCAGGTCAGTCCCTGGGAGGCGGCCACCGTCATCGCGTAGCCGAGCGAGATGGCGCCGGCGGTGATGTCCTCGGGCTTCATCCACGCGGACTCGGGCCGCCATCCGGCATCGGCGGTGCGGTCCTTGGCCCGCCACTCGATCCGCACCCGGTGGTCGGCGTCGATGTCGGTGATGACGGCCCGGTACCCGTTGATGACGTCGGGGCCCTCGCCGCGGCGGGAGCGGTAGTCGTTGATCCGGACGCGGACGACGTCGTTCTCGGCGAGGGTCAGCTCCCCGCCCCCGGGCATCGCGTAGGTGTGGGCGGTCCCGAGTTCGCCGGCGGCCCGCCGGATCTGCTGGGCGCCGCCGTTGAGGAGGTCGACGTCGGCGTTGCGGGCGGCGAGGACCACCAGCTGCTCCAGCATGTCGAGCTCGTCGGGCCAGCGCCCACGGAGCTCGTCCCACGCGGTGAGCATCTCCTCGCGGGCCTCCTCGGCGGTCTCCACCGCGTGGACGCGTCCGCCGGCGGCGAGCATCGCGAGCGCCTGGGCGTGGTCGCCGGTCCGCCAGACGTCCAGGGCCTGGCGCTCGGCCTCGTCCTGCTGGCGCCGGTTCTCGGTGAGGGTCAGCCCGCCGACCAGGCGGTGGATCTCGGCGAACGCGCCGCCGGCGCCGATGGCCTGGAGCTGCTTGGGGTCGCCGATCGCGATCAGCTGGGTCCCGGTGCGCGCGGCCTCGGTCAGCAGCCTGGCCATGGAGCGGTCGTCCGTCATGACGGCCTCGTCCAGGACCAGGGTGTCGATGCCGGTCAGGCCGGTGCCGGTCTCGATCTGCTGGAGCCAGGACGCGACGGTCTTGGAGGGGATCGCGGAGGCGTCCTGCAGCCCCTGGGCGCCGACGGCGGAAAGGCAGGCTCCGGCGTATGTGGTGCCGGTGGCGTCCCAGGCGATCCTGCAGGCGTCCATGAGCGTGGACTTGCCCGCGCCCGCGGTGCCGATGACGGCCTCGACGCCGTTGCCCGCCGTCAGCAGCCGGGTCACGACCTCGCGTTGCTCGGCGGACAGCTCGAAGCCGGCCGCGACCTCGAAGATGCTCAGGGCTGCCTCGGCCTGCTCGCCGGTCAGGACCACACTGCGGTCGCCGAAGCGCGCCTTGGCCTGGGTGACGGCGACGTCCTCGGCATCCAGGACGTCCTGCGTGGTGTAGCGGTCGGTGGAGGACATGAGGGTGGAGCCGTGGTGCGGCAGGGCCACCGAGTAGCCCTCGACGCGCAGCACGTCGTCGACGAGCCGGTCCAGGTCGCGGATGTCGGCGCCGAGCCCGTGCGGCAGGGCGTTGGCGACTGCGGCCAGGAGCTGGGCCCGGTCGAAGTCCTTGCGCGAGCTCGTGAGGCCGGTCTCCGGGTCGAAGACGATCCGGGCGATGTCCGCCGGCGGCGGGATGCGCGGACCACCGCCGGGGCCGTCGATGCCGATGCCGCCGTCCGGTCCGGGCGGTCCCGGCGCGGCCGCGGCGAGCATCGCCTCGACGTCGACGCCCATCGACTCTGCCCGCTCCCGCCACGACTCCCGCATCTCGACCGCGCCGGTCGCGTGTTTGGCTCGCCGCGTGTCCGCCGAGGCCTTCGCCATCTCCTCCCGGCTCGCCCCCTCACCGGCCCTCTCGACGACCTTCTTCGCCCGCCGGGAGTACGCGTCGCGGACCTCGGCGGGCACCCCGGTGACCTCCCAGGCGCCGGTCCGCTCGTTCTGTTCGCGCCGTACGCCGAACTTCTCGTAGGTGAGGGCGCGGAGCCGGGCCTTGAAGTACCCGTCGATGGCGGAGGCGTGCCGGTGCATGTCCCGGCCGCTGGCCGCGATTGAGCGCCACTGCCCGTCCTCGCACAGTCCGAGGTTGGCGATGGAGATGTGCAGGTGCAGGTGCGGGTCCCCGGGGGTGCCGTCGCCGATCGGGCGTGCGCTGCGGTGCTCGGTGGACCAGGCCAGCAGTCCCCCGGTCGCCAGCCGGACGAGGTCGCCGTCCTCGCCGCCGACCGCGTAGCCGATCCACTTCTCGTACAGCGCGATGGCGTCGCGGCTGGCCTCGTGGACCAGCTCCCGGTACGCGCGCTCGGCGTCGTCGGGGAGGAGTCCGGCGAGCACGCTGTCGCTCTTGGGGATGTCCAGGACGAGGTCGAAGCCGCGGGTGCGGGTGTCGACCCGGTCGTCCTGGTGCTCGCGCGCCTTCACCAGCTCCGCCTCGGTGAAGATGTCGGCGAGGTCGAGGCCGGCGGACACGGCGAGCTTGTGGAGGCTGGCGACCTGGAGCCGGTGGCCCTCCCCGAACCGGTGGACCATCCGCTGCTGCTGCGCCAGGAGCTTCTGCTTGTACGGCTTGCCCGCGAGGAGCTCGGCGGGCTCGACACCCTTCTCGGCGGCCGCGGCCTCGATGGCGGCGGTCACGCGCGCGACCGTCAGCTTCGACTCCGGGTGGGCCCGCGAGGAGTTCCTCGACTTGAAGAGCCGGGCGCCCGTCGCGGGGTGGCATCCGTTCATCAGCCGACGCGCGGATTCCTTCCCGGCCTCGTCCAGAACCTGGCCTGCGGAGAGCCCCACGGCGTCCAGGCCGGAGCCCATCCACACCAGCGGGGTCTCCCCCTCTTGTTGCGTACGGTAGTCGACCACCTTGTCGATGCCCTCGACCAGTTCGGTCTGCTCCTCGACCAGCAGGTCGCAGCCGGCTCGCTCCTTCAGCCGATACTCGACCTGCTCGTCCGTCGCAATCTTCGTCAGCCACGCCAACCGGAACGCCCCCTCGCAGTTATGCCGTTCACCCGGCAGCGCCGGAGCTAACCCAACGGGTTAACTCCCTTTGTCCATCCTCTGTTTTTGATCTTGATCTCACCGGCGGTAGATCACCGGAGTAGATCCACGGTATGGGCGGATCCCCGGTTGACCAAACAGCGTCCCGTCACGCGGGAAATCGTGGGTGATCCGACGCTGAACGGCCGGAATGTTCCCTCGGGGAACGGTCCGCCTGTTCCGTGGCGGAACACCCAACCGGGCCAGTCCTGGAGGGTGGACGGCCACCCTGCTGCGCCGACGATGATCACACTCCGTGGTCTTGGACCTCGGCCACAGAAGGTGCGCCCAGGCGATGCCGGCGGCCGGAGTCCGGCCCGCGGTGCAGTACTCCGCACCACTCCCGGTCTCAGCCACTGTGCCCGCCTTGACCGCCAGGAGAGCGGCGCCGGCTCCGCCCTCGGCCCTCGCCACGGCTGCCGCTCCGGCGCCCCAGAGCCTGTTCCGAATCGGAACAGGCTCTGGGGCGGGACCGACACGATCCGCCCGCGCGGTGGCCCCACCCGTACGCTCGAACGCGAAGAGACCCCCGGCACTCCCTGCCGGGGGTCTCTTCGCGGGTGGGGTCCGGTCAGTGGAACCAGACCAGGACGGCGACTCGGACTTCGCGGATCTCGCGGATGACGGCGTACTCGAAGAGGACGTGCTCGCCCTCGACCTGGAGGGAGTAGCGGACCCCGAGGTCGTCCATCGGGTCGCCGGGCGGCTCCCGGTCGGTGTCGACCGCGCCGCCCACTTCGAGGGCCAGCGCGGTCAGGAAGTGCACCACCTTCTTCGCGAGATCCGGCGGCATGTCGAGCATGACCTCCACCGGGATCTCCTCGGTGAAGACGGTCCAGCCCCGCCTCGGCGGCTGCTGCTGCTCGCTCACCGGCCGCTGCCGTCGAGCCGGGCGGCGAGGTCGTCGACGGCGACCAGGCGGCGGCCCGCGGCGGCGTTGGCGCGGCTGGTCTCGGCGCCGGGGGCGCGGTCGAGCATGGCCGTCTTCCACCAGCGGCGCATCACCGCGGGGACGTCGCCCTCCTGCGCGGCGAGGACCTCGGCAAAGAACGCGAGCCGCTTGGCGCTGCTGAGCGCGTCGCCGATCGCGTTGATCGTGTGGGGGACGGCGGGTACCCGGCTGTCCACGGGGTGCTCGGGCTGGGCAGTCACGGGGGCCTCCTTCGGTTCGATGGGTCGAGTGTCCTACGCCAGCGGCCTGCCCGGCACCTGTGGCTGCCGGGCCGCCGGCGGCCGGGTCGTGCTCAGTCCTTGTAGGCGATCGGGCCGAGGCCCTGGTGCGCACGGTCCAGCGCTCCGTGGAGGGTCTGGGCCGCGCCGGCCGCGACGGTCAGCCCGTCGTGGACGGCCTGGAGGTCGTCGGCGAGGGTGCCCTTGTCGCTGCGCAGGTGCTCGCCGGCCTCCAGGTTCTTCATGAACACGGCGATCTGCTCGATCGCCTGCGGGAGGCGGGCCGCCATCTCCGAAAGGGCGGCGACCGTGCTGTAGGCGTCTCCGGGGTACTGGAACCCGTCCCGGGGCGAGCGGGTCAGGTGGTTCAGGGCTCGGATCGCCTCCGAGGCGGTGTCGGCAGCGGCGGGCGCGGTCTTCTCGGTCATGGGTTCGGGTCCTTCCCCGGTACGGGCCGGGGCCGCCACCTGGCGGCCCCGGGATTCATCTTGGTGGGTCGGTGTGACAGGGCGGACCGGTTCAGCGGGAGTGGAGCCCCGGCGGGAGTAGCGGCCGCTCGATGTCGCGGTGCTCGATGACGGCCTCGTGTCCGGTCATGGTCAGCAGCTCGTGGGTCCGGCGGGCCAGACCGACGCTGCGGTGCCGGCCGCCGACGCAGCCGAAGGCGATCGTGAAGTCGGCGGCGCCGCTGACGTTCATGATGGCGGTGGCCGCGGTCGCCGCGTTGAAGGCCCAGAGTTCGGCGCCCGGGGTGGCCAGCAGGTGGTCATAGACCGGCTGGTCCAGGCCCGTCATGTTCTTCAGCTCCGGGTCGTGGAACGGGTTTCGCAGGCTGGCCCTGACGTCGAACGTGAACTCGGCGGTGGGCGGCTCTCCGTGGCCGTAGCCGAAGCTGATGATGCGGATCACGCGGATTGTCTCCTTCGGGTGTGGAGTGGTGCGGGGCGGATGCCAGGTCAGGCGGTTTCGGTGCGCCAGGTCCAGGACTCACCGTCGGCGGCGGCACGGCCGGCGGAGTTGGCCAGGAGCATCGCGGCTTCGGCCAGCTTCTTGGAACGCAGGAAGTGGTGGCGGGCGATCCGTCGAAGCTGTCCGGCGTACCGTCCGGCGTCGGCCGCCGGGATGGTGTGCTCGGCGCCGACCTCGGTGAGCTGCTGTGCGGCGAGCAGCTTCACGAGGGGCTCGCGCTCGTCAGCCGGGAGACAGCCGCGGGCGTAGTCGGCAAGGGAGTTCAGCACCGTGGTGAGGTGCCGGTCCTCTCCGAAGAAGTCGGCCCCGTGGGAAGTGGCGGTGAAGGTGGCCATTGCGATCCCTCCGTACTGACCTCGCGGTCAGCTCTCCTCGAAGCGCTTGACGGCGCAGGGCGGGCAGAGCGGCATCTGGCGGTGGTCGGTCTCCTCCGGGTAGAGCGCGGTGGAGAACGGGTCGGGCATGACCTCGACGTCGTCGTGGTGCTGTCCGCACTCCTCACAAGGCGGGATGAGCTCGCCGAGGATGTCCAGCGCCCGGCCGATGCGTTCGCCGGCGGAGCTGAGCACGTACGACTCGGCCTCGTCGAGCTGGCCGGTGATGTCGTCGATCCGGTCGTCGTCAACGTCCGTGATGGACTGGGAGATGGTGCCGATGACCCGGCTGACAGCGGCAAGGATTCCGTCGTCCTCGGCGCGGACGTTGTAGATGGCGCGCAGGGCTGCGGCGTGCGGGGCCGGGTCGGCGGTCCGGCAGGCGGCGTCCTGGAGGCGGTCGAGGCCGATACGGATGATGGCGACGGCGGCCTGCAGCTCCTGGTCGAGCGTCAGCTTCGGGGTCCGGTCCATGGGTTCCTCCGTGGTTTCTGGCTCAGCGGCCGATGAGCAGGAAGGCGATGACGGGGACGGCGAGCACGGCGAGCAGGACGAGGAGGAAGTCCCTGAGTTCCTGGGGCATGGCGGGTTCTCCGATCGGGGCTGGTGGGTCAGAGGGCGGCGATCAGCAGGGCGGCGACGAACAGGAACAGGTGGTGGAAGGACTGGTCGAGGGCGTACGCACCGGTGCCCAGGTGTGCGGCCGGGGTGCCCTTCGCAGTGACGGGGCCGGCCGGGTGGGCGCCGGTGCCGAGCGCGGCGAACTCCGCCTGGCCGAGCGCCTTGGCGAGGCGGGCGAGGGTGGACCGGCGGTCCGCCCACCAGTGGCTCGCGGCGTCGATGCCGAGCCCGGCCACCAGGCCGAGCGCGGTCACCGGCAGGTCCAGTACCACCACGGCCAGGGCGAGCAGGACGCCCTTGGTGAGGGTCAGGGTGAGGACGTGACGGGCATCGGCGATCCGGCCCCGCCAGCCCGGGAGGCCCTTCTCGGCGGCCTGGTGCGAGGTCTGGACCCAGTGGTCGCCAACGGAGTGAGCGACGTACAGCGCGGCGAAGACGGCGGCGAAGGTGGCGGCGTCGGTCATGGTCGGCTCCTGGTGTCGAGGGCGCGGACGGTACCGGAGCGGAAATGCCAGCTCTTCCGCGTGCGTTTTCGCTGGCATTTCCGCTTGCGATAACTAAATAATGCAGACTTCGAGTCTGCATGTCTAGGGGTTCGCAGACTCCGAGTCTGCGTAGCGGGATACCCGCTGGTCACGGCTCCAGATTCGCCCGGACTGGGCGGGCCGTCTGCCCTCCGGGTGCGCTGCGGGCGTGATCCGGGTCTCAGGTCGAGAGGCTGGGGCGGGCTCCGTCGACCGTGTCGCCCTGGTCCTCGTCCTCGTCGGGCGCCTGGAGGCCGGTCACCTGGTCCAGGGCCCGCCACATCGCGCGGTGGGCGGCCGGGCCGTAGTGCGGGGCGATGACCGCGAGGTGGATGGCGCCCGCGAGTTCGCGGCGGGCCTCGGGGTGCAGGACGGCGTACTGGGCGCTCAGGTCGACGGCGCCGAGCCTGGCGCCGAACGCGGTGTACGGGTCGCCGTCGACGTGGGTGACGACGAACGGCTCGTCGCGGTGGTCCGCGCCCCGGTCGTCGACGACGACGATGAGCGCGAGCTCGGCCGCGGCGTCCAGGAGCCGGCGGTAGAGGGACAGGTCGGTGAGGTAGCCCTCGACGGCGGCGTGCTGGGTCCACCAACGGCCGTCGTAGCCGATGCCGGCGGTGCCGGGCTGGGAGCAGGTGGTCAGGTAGCCGTGCCGGTTCAGCGCGGCGAGGGAGTCGAGGAGTTCGGCGCTCTCCTCGTCCGGGCCGCAGTTGGGCAGGTAGGCGGGCTGGGAGGCGAGGGTGCCCTCCAGCCACTGGGCGGTCAGCTCGCCGAGGTCTGCGAGGGTCCGGGCCGACTTCCAGGTCCGCCGGTCGGCTCGGCTCATCCAGGGAAGCCTCATGATCAGCCCTTCACAATCATGCTGTCGGGGCAGCGGCCGCCCATGTGGGAGACGCAGGCCGGGCAGTCCTCGCGCGGCTTGAGGTGCTTGTGCTGCTCTCGGCTGTCGTAGGCATGCAGCCAGCACTGCCTGCACTGGCCCTTCGGCGGGTTCAACGCCTTCGTGGTCGCCATCGTGTTCTCCCTGTCGGGTGGTTCGTCTGGTGGCGCTCGCGGGGTTCGTGCGTGTTCAGCGCTTGCCGCCCTTGACGTTGGTCCGGGCGAACAGCGCCTTCGTGCTCGTCGTGGTGGTCGTGGTGGTGTTCGTCTGGCGGACCGGGCCGGTGTAGTGGTGGTGGTGTTCGGCCGGGAGCGAGGCCGCGGCCCCGCCGGCGGCCTTCAGGAGGGAGCCGACCGCGAGGACCAGGGCGACGGGCCCGGCGGCTCCGATGGCGAGGGTGACGGGGCTGACCGTGCCGATGACGTAGAGGACCAGCGAGGTCGCGCCGCCCACGGACAGCGCGGCGACGCTGCCGGAGAGCATCAGCGCGCTGATGTCCGTGGCCTTCTGCGACATGGGCGGGCGTCCGGGCTGGGCGACCGGCTCGGCCACTCCGTAGGCGGGGACCGGGGAGTCGTCGCGGTAGTAGGCCTCGGCGATGAGCTGGCGGGCCCGGTTATCGGCCTCGGAGTCGGTGAGCGGGGTGCCGGGGGTCCTGTCCTCGGTGTTCACGGTCTGCCCTCTCAGGTCGGTACCGGTCCCCGGGCTGTGGCCCGGGGACCGGGGGATCAGGTGGTCTTGCGGTACGGCTTGGTGCGCTTCAGGACGTGGTCACGGGAGAAGCCGGTGGCCTCGGCGGCGTCACGCTGGAGGGCGTCGCCCTGGTCCAGCTCGGCGGCGATGGCCTCCCACATCGCCTCGTCGGCGGTGGCCTTGGCCTTCTCGGCCTCCTCGTGCGCCTGGTCGCGGACCTTCTTCAGTTCGGTGATGCGCGCCTTGGCGGCGGTGCGGGTGTCCTCGTCGGGGCGGGGCATTGCTGGCTCCGTTTCGGTGTCGGGGATGATGTGGCTTCCCCCGCTGCCCTTGCGGAGCGGGACGGGGCCCGTGGCGGCCGGCGGACCTTGGCCGGGATGGCGGCCGCCACGGGGCGTCCCTACTTCCTCGCGGGGATCGCGGGGTGGGGGATGGTGTGCTCGGCGGCAGTGGCCACCGCCTGGAGGACGTCCCGGGTGGAGTCGGCGGCGTCGCCCAGGTCCTGGGTGAGCCTGCCGTATCCCAGCTGCTGGGCGCGGGCCTTGAGCGCGGTGAGGTAGTGCCAGGTGTCGTGCAGCTCGTCGTGGAGGGTGATCAGGCCGGGCTGGAAGCCGAAGCTGTCGGTCAGCTTGTCCGCGCCCCGGGTGTGGGCGGTGGCCCGGTCCGCGAGGGTTCCGAAGGAGTTCTCGGCGATGACCTCCCGGACCTCCTCGGCGGACTCGTACGCCCAGGCCCACCCGAACAGGCCGTTGATGAAGGTCAGGAAGCGGTTGGGCTTCTTCACTGCTGTCTCCCCTGCTTGCGTTTGTGCTGGCGGGATTGCTTGCGGATAGGGAAGGGGCCCGGGGCGGTCGGCGGATTCCTGGCCGGGATGGCGGCCGCCCCGGGGCGAAGTCAGCGGCGGCGGCGCGGGCCGGAGTCGCCGCTGCGGCGCTGGGGGATGCTGACCCGGCCGGACATCGAGTCGGCCCGGACGTCGAGGTCGTCGGCCAGCGCGGTCTCCGTCGCGGTGACGGTGACCGACCCGGACATCGACTTGGCCCGGACGTCGCCGCCGGCGGTCGCGTGGATCCGGATCGACCCGGACATGGTGTCGGCCTTGACCGTCCCTCCGAAGTCGGTGATCGCGATGGAACCCGACATCGTCTTCGCCGTGACCACGTCCGTGCGGCCGAGCTTGATGCTCCCCGACTGCGTCTTGGCTTCGATGTGCGCGGCCTGCTCGACGAACACGCTGCCCGACTGTGTCTTCGCCTCGACCCGGGAGACGTGCCCGGCCCGGACGCTGCCGGACTGGGTCTTGCCCGACACGTTGAGCAGGGCGCCGACCGCCTCGATCGTGGCGGAGGTCGTGTAGCCCTCGACGGAGCTCCCTTCGGGGACCACTGCGGTGATCTCGATCGGGGAGGTTCCCTGGATGACCGTGGAGCCATTGCCGCTGACCCGGACGCCGTTGATGATGACGTCGCCGCCTACGTTGCCGCTGACGAAGTTGCCGTTACCGGTGATCGTCATCCCGGTCACCGATCCGTGGACGGTGCCGAACGTCTGGATCACCGACGCTCCTCCGCCCATGACGATCGTGGTGCCGCTGTCCCCTCCGCTGCCCTGGACCAGGGCCGTGAGCCGGGTCCCAGACTGCCGGAGCCCCGCGGCCTTGACCGCGTCGGCGGCGGCGCCGGTCTCGTCGGCCGTGCGGATGGTCAGGGTGGCCCGGGTGCAGCTGGCCTCGGCGCGGACGGTGACCAGGCCACCGTGCCCGAGGAGCGTGGCGTCGATCAGGACGGGGCCGGTGGTCTCTGAGGTAAGCGTGCGGGTGGTCACAGGGCTTCTCCTTCAACAGGTTGGCTTGCGTTTTCGCTGGCGTTTCCGCTTGCGATAACTCAATGATGCAGAGTCTGAGTCTGCATGTCTAGGGGTTCGCAGACTCTCAGTCTGCATTTCTGTGTCTGTGCTGGTCAGGGCTCTGGATTCGCGTCCCCTCCGGGGTCTGCGGGTACCTCGGCGGCGCTCTCCCGGAGGGGGTGGGGGTTAGCGGACGGGCGCGTTCGCGCCCGGCACCCCCGGGTGCGGGCCCCTTGCGGGCCGCGCGTTCACCGTCACCGGCCGCTCGGCCGCTGGGCGGCCTCCCGTCCGGCGCCGGGCGCGGCCCGCGGCCTTCCGCTCCTCACCCGCACCCCGGTGGTGATCCGGGGCGAAGTGAGCGCTGCGGGCCCCACTCGCTCCGGGCAACCCAAGGGCGGGCGAGGGCTGTGCGGGGCGGGCCGCCGCGGCCGGGTCAGACCCGTATGTTGCTGGCCGCGCCGGCGGCGGTGTCGAGGAGCTGGTGGAGCATCGGGCCGACGGGGGTCTCGGCTAGCAGCAGCCCGAGCAGCATGCACGGCAGCGCCATGTACCAGGGCAGGCCGGCCTTCCAGACGAGTCCGCCGACGACCAGGACCAGGACGACGAGGGTGGAGACGGTGATCACGGGGTTCTCCTCAGCGGCCGGTGCGGTGGCAGACACCGCACGGGATCTTGACGTCGG
The DNA here is from genome assembly GCF_042730015.1 of Streptomyces sp. NPDC059957. Lineage (NCBI taxonomy): Bacteria > Bacillati > Actinomycetota > Actinomycetes > Kitasatosporales > Streptomycetaceae > Streptomyces > Streptomyces sp. NPDC059957. Next base: position 10,628 of record NZ_JBHWMB010000091.1, read on the forward strand.
CGTTCTTGCCGGTGGGGGAGTGGAGCCGGGTGGCGAGGGTGACCATGCCGCCGCGGCAGCCCTTGACCGTGCAGCGCTTGGCCTTCGGCATCTTCGTGGGGCCGGCGCCCTGGGTCTGCAGCTGCCAGGCCGTGGTGAGCACGGCGGCCGCCGTGGCGTTCTTCGCGTTCTTCGCCGCGCCCTTCGCGGCCGTCGCGGCGTCGCTGGCCGTGTCTTTGACGGCGCTCTTCGCGGTGGCCTTGGCCTCGGCCACCTTCGCCTTCGCCGTCGCCTTCTTCCCGCCCCACCAGCGGCGGATGTCCTTCTCGACCTCGTCGCGCAGGGCCTCCGCGGCGACGACCAGGTCGTCGGCCACGAGGGTCGGCCGTAGCTCGCCGGTCATGACGACCTCGCGCCACTCGGCGGTGAACAGGTCCCGGTCTTCGGCCTTCTGGCGGCCGGTCCGCGCGGCGAGCACCGCGTCGACCAGGCCGTTGGTGACCGTCGCCGAGTCGTCGCCGCGCCCGCAGGATCCGCAGGTGATCCAGGCGGGCCAGACCTCTCGCGGGCCGTGCTTGTAGACGTGGAGGCCAAGCGCGTTGCCGCAGTGCCCGCACTCCAGCGGGACCTCGTCGACGTACGCGATGCCGTGCAGCTCAAGGTCGGGGGAGTTGTCGAACATCGTCGCCTCCTCAGCGGGTCGCGGTCGGGGTGGTGCTGACGGTCGGGCCGGGCGCCGGCCCGGGCGCGGGCTGGGCGTCCCCGCCCCCGCCACCGGCGAGGTAGAAGCCGACCGCGAGGCCGAGCAGCGCGTAGACCCCGGCCTTGTTCTTCGCCCACCAGGTCGGCGGGTCGGGCTCGCTCACCACGTACTTGACGCCCATCGGGGGTCGTCCTCCGTCTGTCGTGTCTGTCACGGTTTGGGGGAGGCGGCCGACCCGGATCGAGCCCGGACGGGTCGGCGTCTGTGCAGGTCAGAGCTTTGGGGGTCCTGGACGGCGGGGGCCTCGACCCGGACGTCCCACGTCCGGGTCTCGGGCCCCGCGTCCAGGTCGGCCCCCCTCGAATCCGGGGGCAATCCAGGACATACCGGGTTGCTGTCCGGGTCGGATCCGGGTCTGTGCGGCCTGGATCAGGCCGTCAGGCCGTACTTCTCCTTCGCCACGCGGGTGACGGCGTCGAAGGTGTAGCCGGAGACCTGGCTGGTGCTGCCGGGCCAGTTCCGCTTCTTCTTCTCCTCGCTGGTGCGGGCCACCAAGGCGCCGAGCTTCTCGGCGGTGATGGTCAGGCCGGCGGCCGTGAGCGCGTCGATCAGCACCGAGCCGGGGAGCCAGTCGAGCGTGGTGTTCTCGACCTCCTCGGCGCCCTTGCCCTCGGCCTCGGCCTGCGCCTGGGCCGCCTTCTCGTACGCGTCGAAGGTGTCGGCGAGGACCGCCAGGATCTCCGCGTCCGGCTCGCCCTTCTCGCGCAGCAGGGTGCCGAAGCTCTTCTCGCCCTCGGGCAGGGTTCCGGCCTTGGCCCGCAGGTCGTAGGCGCGGCTGAGGAGTTCGGTGACCTGGTCGTCGTCGTAGTAGTCGGCGCGGACCATCACGGGGTTCTGGCCCTCGGCCCAGAGGAACCCGGCGCCCCGCATTTCGGACTCGACGGTCTTGGCGCTGTAGCCGGCCGCGGCCGCGCCCTTGCCGAGGATCGTGTCGGAGGCCTCGGGGGTGGTGCAGCGCAGCGCCCACCGGATCGAGAGCAGGTCGCGCAGCGAGGTGTCGACCACGTCGCTGCCGGGCTTTTGCGTCGCGCAGAAAGTCACGATTCCGGCCGCGCGACCTCGGGATACGAGGTTGCGGAGCGCCTTCGTGATCTTCTTTCCCCACTCCTCGTCGGTCGTGTAGAACATCAGCTCATCGACCCAGAGCAGTTTCTGACGGAGCAGCGGGTACTTGTCGGCGAGGGCTTCGGTGACCTTTCGCTTTCCGAGCTTCTTCAGCAGCGCGTACCGGGCCTTCATGTCCGCGAGCGCGGCCTGGAGCATCGTGTAGAACGCCTCCGGATCGGCGTCGCCCTCGTACTCCTCGCACAGGTCCTTGAAGGGGTCGAGGTCGCCACCGCCCTTGCCGTCCGCCAACCACAAGATCACGCGCGGGTCGAGCGCGGCCGCGAGCAGGATCGTGTTGCCCGACGCCGACTTACCGGCGCCCGGCTCGCCGCCGATCAGGCCGGAGCGTTCGACGACCGAGATGGAGATGGCCAGTCCGCGCACGTCGGGGCCGATCGAGATCCGGCCCCAGAAGTTCGCTGCGGCCTCCAGCGCCATCAGCGGTCCGGCGCCGGCCTTCTCCGTGAACGGCATGTCCTTCGTGACGTACAGCTCGATCCGCCCGGCCCGCTTCCCCTTCGAGAGCGTGACCTGCGCGGCCTCGACCCCGAACGCGGACGCGATCTCCTCCTGGGCGCGCAGCGCGCGCTTCGCGGGGATGCCCGGCGGCAGGTCGACGATCGCCGACCAGGCCCCGCGGGTGTCGAGCATCGGCATCTGCACGACCCGCAGCGTCTCCTCGGCGCCGATCACCTTGGCGGCCTGGAAGACGGAGTCGAGCATCGGCGCGGACATGGTGTCGCCGTCGCCGAGCGACCTCCAGTCCTGCGACCAGTCGGTCTCGGTCTCCAGCTTGTGCCGCCCCGCGAACGCCCCGCCCCCAAACGTGGCCAGGGCCGCGGCGCTCAGGCCCAGGAGTCCGGTGGTCGCGTAGCCGGTGACCAGCGCGGTGACCGGCGGGCCGTAGACGACTCCGGCTCGCATCGTGCGGGCCTTGCGCCGGTAGGACCTCGCCTTCTTGTGCGCGGCCACGGCCTGCGTCGCGACCGTCTGGGCGCGGTCCATGGCCTGGAGCGCCGCCTCCTTCTTCTTCCGCATGATGGCCGGGGTCCAGCGGGCCGCGCGGGCCGCCGCACGGGCGTCCTTCGTGGCGATGACGGCCTGGTGGGCGGTGGCCTCGGTCTGGATGCCTTCGAAGCCGACCACCCAGTCGTGCATCCGGACCCGGCCCCGGCCGAACTGCGCGGCGTGGCCGTTGACCGTGGCCTGGCGGCGCACCCAGCGGCGGAACGCACGCTGCGAGGCCCGGTAGCGCTGGCCGCTGTACGCCGCCCAGCCCTCGGCCGAGTGCATCCAGGCCGGGATCAGCGGGCGCTCGGGGTCGAACGCGTCGAGGTCGACCGGCATCTTCATGACCTCGGCGGCCGCGACCTCGTCGGTGCCGAGGTGCTCGGCGAGGATCCGGCGGGCCTCCGCGATCTGCTGCTCCGCCGTGGGCGCGACGGTGTGGCCAACCAAAACGGGGGAGGGCCCGGAGGTGCTGCCCGCCGTGGCCGGCCGGGCGGTGGGGAGGTAGGTCACCGTCGCGACGGTGGGGTCCGGTACGGGTGTGCTCGGGATGTGGGACATCCTGGTCCTTCTCCTTCGGGAGGGAAGCGGGGCCCGGCGGCGACTGTGGAAGGGAGGCGCCGGGCCCCGCGGTTTTCCGGGGGCAGTGCGGTGCGGGGGCGGGTCAGCCGACGAGGTGGAGCTTGCGCTCGGCGACGACCCGGTCGCGGAGCTTCACCGCGTCCTCGCGGCGGATCTTGAGGCGGCTGGCGAGCGCGGCGGCCGAGATCTGCCGGCCCTCGGCGACCAGCTCGGTGGCCACCTTGTGGGCCTCGGGCAGGAGCTGTTCCAGCTCCTCGTCCGTGCGGCCCTTCACGGTGTTCCCGCTTGCGGAATCGCTGGCGTTCTTGCGGGGTTTCTCGTCGGCCTTGTCGATGGCGAACGACCCAATTCCCGCTTGGGCTGTAGCGCCCTCAGGGGCCTGCTGGAGAGGCTGCGCCGAACCGCTCCGGCCGAGCGCGAACCGGCGGCCCACAAGGCCCTCAGACAGCGGGCTGTAGAGGCTGGCGAGCATCCCCGCCCGGACGATCTCGGGGTGCACTCCCTCGGCGAGCTTGAAGGCGGCGCCGAGCGCGACCTTCGCGTCGGTGGCCTTCGCGTACAGCTCCGGCGAGAGGCCCGGCTCGGCCCCCCGGTGGATCCGCCACGCGGCGGCGAACGCCTCCTCCTCGTCGATCGACCCGTACGGCAGCGCGGACAGCAGCCGGTCGGCTTCCTTCGCGATGTCCTTGTGGTCCTTGCGGCGCTTGGCGAGGTGGTCGCGGCGGGCCTTCTCCGCACGGCGCTCCGCCCGCGTCTTGCCGTGCGAGCCGTGGGTCTTCATGTCCCACAGGTAGATCGCGAACAGGCTGCTCGCGGCGAAGACGACGGCGACCCACTGCGCGTTCGGGAGCTTCTCCGCCCAGTGCCAGTAGTTCACCCCGGCCGCGACCACGGCCGTGCACCAGGTCCCGATGCGGTACTTGCCCGCCGGCCTTCCGGCGTCCTCGGCCGCCGCACCCATGAAGGTGATCGCCCAGGCCCCGCCCTCCAGCATCGCCGCGAGCAGCGCGGCCAGGAGGACGTGCACCCCGGTGTCGCCGAGCGCGCCGACCTGGGAGATGACAGCCGGGATGACCGAGGAGGCCATCACGAACGCCACGAACACGGTGACCGGGTTGGCGTTCAGCCAGCGGGCGACCCGGCCGAGCTTGGCCATCCGGGCCGCGCGGGCTCGGGCCTTCTCGTCCTGGCGGCGCCGGGCCTCGGCCTGGTCGGCGCGGCGCTTGGTCTCGGCGTCCTTGCGGGCCTGCTCGCCCTTGCGCTCCTTCTCCAGCCGCTCGTCCTCGGCGAGCTGGCGCTTGTAGGCCAGCTTGGCCTCCAGCTCCAGGCGCCGGTCCTCACGGTCGTCGGCGCGCTCGGCGGCCTGGTCGGCGCGGCGGTCGTCGCGGTAGCTCATCGGGGGCCTCCAGCGGCGGGGGTTGCGATCCCGGCCAGCAGCTGTGCCAGCTCGGTGCGGAGTCGGGGGGAGATCGGGTCGAGGCGGAAGCGCCGGGCGAGGGAGTCCCCGCCGGCGGCCGTCGCGCGGGCCGCGAACTCGGTGATGAGGCTGACGAGGGCGACGGTCCCGGCGATCACGCCGAGCACCATCCCCAGCACGGTCAGGATGAACAGGACGATGTGGCGCAGGGCCTGCTTCATGCCGCCACCCCCGCCGGGGACTGGGAGCGGACCAGGGTCAGGACGGGCCGGACCGGGCGCGGGGCGCGGGCGGCGGTGACGGCCTCGGCCGCGTCCGGCGTGCCGACCTCGGTGAGGATCTCGTACGAGTCGAAGTCGGCGCCGGTCCACTCGGCGTAGGTGTCGGTCTCGTCCTCGAAGCCGAGGACGTCGTCGGCGAGCTCCAGCTCGGCAGCCACGGCGGCGACCGACACGGCGGGCTTCCGAGTGCGCAGCTCGCGGGGCATCCGGCGGAGCAGTCCGGCGTAGTACGCGGCGTCCTCGCGGTCCGTGTCGGTCTCGACCCGGAAGTCGGCGAGGAAGGACGCCAGGGCGTCCCGACTGGCGAGTCCGCCGGCCATCAGGTCGTGCTCGACGTCCAGCGGCTCGACGTCGAAGCCGATCGCGGCCTCGAAGTACTCGGCCTGGGTAACGATGCGCTGACCAGCAACGATGATGTTCATGTGGGGTCGTGCTCCTCTCGTGGAACGGCCTCCATGAGCGGTCCCTGCACGGACCGCTGTGGCCCCGGCCGCCGATTTCGGCAGCCGGGGCCACACCCGTATTCGGGCATGACTGTGACCCGGATATCGAGTGCGCACCGGGTCCTTCACCGCCTCCAGATTGAACTAGTTCTGGTGGCGACGAGAACGATTAAGGCAGGCCCTCGCGCCGGTGTCAATAGAACTAGTTCTGCGAGTCGAACTGAACTAGTTCTGAGGTTTCGCGCGACGCGCTGGAGAGGTATGGTCGTTCCAGCTAGGCATTCAGAACTAGTTCTGCGAAACTGATCCTGCACACCCAAGAGAGGAAGGCCAGTAGTGGAGGACACCAAGATCCCGAAGGTTCAGCGGCTAGCCGCTGAGCTGCGGGAACAGATCCTGGGGGGAGAGATTCCGCCCGGAGCGGCACTGCCCAAGATCCGCGATCTCCAGGCCCAGTGGGGTGTCGCCTTCCAGACGGTGCGCGACGTCTACGCCGTGCTGGAGAACGAAGGCCTCATCGTGTCCCGCAAGGGCAAGGGCACCTTCGTCAGCCCCATCCTTGGGAAGATCCTCCGCAACGGCACTGGGCGGTACATGAAGGCGGCCCGCGAAGAGGCCGGCGCCCGTGGAGCCTTCGCTGGCGAGATCGCGCGACTGGGCATGACGCCCAGTGCCACCACCGTGATCACCCGCGAGCGGCCCCCCTCCCGGATCGCGCAGATCCTGGGGATGCACCACTCCTCCAAGGCCGTCGCCCGCGCCCGCACGATGCTGGCCGATGACACCGTGGTCCAGGTGGCAACCTCCTGGTTCCCCGGCGACATCGCGTTCGGCACCCAGCTCGAAGAGCAGGACACCGGAGACGGCGGGAGCAAGTCCCGCCTGGTCGAGGCCGGGCACGCCCAGGTCCGGATCCGGGAGTCCATCGACGTCAGGCCCCCGACCAAGGAAGAGGCCCAGGCCCTCGGGATTCCTTCCAGCCGGGACGTCTACGAGATCACCCATGTCGGCATCACCGCCGAGGACCGGGCCGTCGAGGTCTGCGTCCACGTCATGCCCGTCACCCTGTGGTCGCTCAGCTACGAGTGGCCCATCGACCAGCCCGAAGCGTGAAAGGAACCACGTTGAGCACCAACACCCCGATCGTCCGTGACGCGACCGAGCGCTACCTCAAGGCCCGCCGCGAGGCCGACGACAGCCGCGGCGCCTTCCAGACGGAAATCGAGCGCCTCGGCGGGGAGCCCCGGGTCGAGACCCAGGTCCGACGCTCCGCCGCACCCTCCGACGTCGCCGCCATCCTCGACATCGCGGCCACCGAAGAGACCGTCGTCCGGGCCCGCCACATGTACGACGGCGCCAAGCTCGTGCAGCTGGCCGACTCCTTCATCCCCCTGGATGTCGCAGAGGCTGCTGGCATCGAAAACCCCGACCCCGGCCTCGGCGGAATCATCAGCCGGATGGCCGAGGCAGGGTTCGAGCAGACAGAGGTGATCGAGGAAGTCACCCCGTACTCCGCCACCCCCGTCGAAGCCGAAGCCTTCGGCATCGAGGTGGGTACTGCCCTCGTTCAGATCACCCACATCGGGTACACCGCCGGCGGCCGAGCCGTCGAGGTCTGCGTCCACAAGCCGGGTCCCGGTTGGGTCCTCCGCTACAGCGCTCCTCTGGCCTAGAACAGAGGCGGCCCGCAGTCCCTCGGACTGCGGGCCGCGCCCAGAACTTTTCAGAGGTCTTAGAACACAAACCGGGGTCTAACCGCCTACATCGCCCACGCGGCCCAACGCGCTCCGTGATCGCGAGGCAACATGGACCCCAGAAACACCGAAGGCGCCCTGGCCGGGGCGCCTGTGGTGTAACGCAAGGCCGGGACCACTATCCCGGCGAAGTTCGAGCGAATAGAGGTCGCTCTGTGAAGAGAGTACGAGACGCTTCCCGCCTGGCGCTACAGGACGGGGGCGGCAAGACGGGTGGTACCCGGGCACTCCGGGCGAAATTGCTGGCAAGTGCTTCCCGCTACGCGGGAAGCGGCATGTACGTCCATCCCGTGCTGGTCGGCGGCAAGGAGCCTCGCTGGCACTCCTGGGAGGACCGCGCCACGCGCGACCCTCAGGTGATCGAGGACACGTGGGGCCGAGCCCCGTTCAACATCGGCATCGCCTGTGGTCCCTCCAAGCTCGTCGTCGTCGACCTCGACATCCCGCACGACGGTGATGTCCCCCCGGCAGAGTTCTCCTCGGTGACCGACGGCTTCTCCATGTTCACCGCGCTCGCTCACCGTGCCGGTGCCGAAGTCCCCCAGACCATGACCGTGCGGACGCCCAGCGGTGGCCGCCACCTGCTCTTCCGTGCTCCCGACTCCGAGGTCCGCAACACGGCTCGGTCTCTCGGCTGGTGCATCGACACCCGCGCGGCCGGCGGGTACGTCGTGGGCATCGGCTCCGTCATCGGCGGAGTCCCCTACACCCTGGAAGGCAGCATCACCGCCCCTGCAGACCTGCCGGAATGGCTGCTGACCCTCATCACCTCCTCTCCTGAGCCAGCCAAAAGCGGACGGGCGCCGCGCCGGGAGGAGGTTGTCGCCCGACTGCACGCACTCACCCGGCAGGGCACCCGCGAACAGCGGTGGGCCGCCGGGATCCTGCGCTCCGAGTGCGATGAGCTGGCCGCGCTGAAGCAGGCCGTGGGCAGCCGCAACGCCCGGCTGAACCTGGCCGCCTTCCGTACGGGCCAGCTGGTCGCCGCCGGCCTGCTCGACCAGACCGAGGCCGAGGACCAGCTGACCGCGGCCGCGCTGGAGGCCGGGCTGAACGACAAGTCCCCGTACGAGGTGGAGAAGACGCTGCGCTCCGGTATGACCGCCGGCCTTTCGCGGCCTCGCCTGATGGACGACCGGGCAGTGCGTCGTCTCGGCGGTGCCGCGTGAGCGTTCCCGCAGCACGTGAAGCAGCTACCGACGAAGACCTCTGGAGCGGCTTCGATGTCCCGACAACGGCCGAGCGGCCCGCGCCTCGACGACCGCGCCCTGTACGGCGCATCGAGCACCGCGGGCAGCTGCGGATGGCCGAGCGCTTCATCACGGAGCACCACGAGAAGCTGAGGTTCGTCCACGGCCTGGGCTGGCACGAGTGGGACGCTGCACGCTGGCTCCTGGACGAACAGCGCGTCGACATGGCGTACGCGGTGGCCACCGTGAAGACCGCGTTGCTCGCGCTCTCCGACATGGAGGGCGACGAACGGGACGACCTGTACAAGGACGCCCGCAAGTCCGAGTCCGCCTCGGGTCTGGAGGGGTTGTTGAAGATCGCCTCCTCGCTCCCTCCGATCAGCACGGCCTCGAAGGCGCTGGATGCCGACCCGTACAAGTTCAACACCCCCGCGGGCACGGTTCACCTGACCGAAGGCACCATCGAGCCCTGCTCGCGCGCCGACCTGATCACCAAGGTCGCCGGTGCCGCGCTGCCCGACGAGGAAGACGGCGAGCCCGCCGGCGCCCAGGAGTGGGAGGACTTCCTCGCGCGCATCCTGCCTGACCCAGAGGTCCGGGCCTTCGTCCAGCGGGTGTTCGGTTACGCAATGCTCGGGAAGGTCACCGAGCACGTGATGCCGATCTTCACTGGCACTGGCGCCAACGGCAAGGGAACCCTGCGCGATGCCCTGATGGCCGCGTTCGGCGACTACGCAATCGAGGTCGACCCGGCGATCCTCATGGAGTCCAAGCACGAGCGGCATGGCGCCTTCAAGATGCGCCTACGAGGCGCACGGCTGACCTTCTGCTCCGAGACGGAGAAGGGAAAGCGGTTCGCAGAGGCGACGATGAAGCGACTGGTCGGTGGTGACCCGATCGAGGCGAACCTCATGCACAAGAACCCGATCACCTTCGACCCCTCCCACACGCTCATCATGCTGACCAACCACCTGCCGCTGGTCTCGGGCGACGACCCGGCCGTCTGGCGGCGCATCCTGGTGGTCCCGTTCGACGTCGTGATCCCAGAGGAGGAGCGCGACGGTGGGCTGCCGGAACGCCTGAAGAAGGCCGCGCCGGCCGTCCTGGATTGGGCGTACGCAGGCTGGCACGACTACATGGAGAAGGGCCTCGCCCCGCCCGAGATCGTTCGCATCAAGACCCAGGAGTACAAGGCGTCCAGTGACGTTCTCGGCCGCTTCATGGACGAGCGAGTCATTGCCTCCCCTCACGCTGTCGTACTGGCCCGCGAGCTGTTCAACGCCTGGACCGGCTGGTGCCACGGAAGTGGTGAGCAGTCGAGCAGCGAAGTCGAGTTCTCGAAGAGCCTGGCGGCTCGCGGATTCGCCACCAAGCGAACGGCTGCAGGCAAGGTATACGTGGGGCTGATGGTCGCCGGAGACGACTCCTCCGAGGACTCCTAAGCCGCCCTGCAGAACGACAGCACAGCCCCCGCCGGAACCACCGGCGGGGGCTGTCGTCGTGTAGGGGCCAAAACGCTCTGACCTGCAATAGTGCTGGGTTGTGATGGGTTTCCCGATAACCTTCCATGCACGTATACATGGAGAGTTTCGGAAAACCCATACGAACCCAGCACTAGATGCCTGAAGCAACCACTGCTGTGGCACCCGGCAACGGCGCGACGCTTTGACCGGAGCCCGCCCGCTTTTGGGTTGCTCTTGGTGGGCGTAGAGCTGCAGCGCTCAGCATGTCTGTGGTTTCGACGAGGTGCGGGTGAGGTGGGGTACGGACGGCGCCCGCGCCCGGTGCCGGTCGGGAGGCCGCCCGCGGCCGAGTGACCGGCACCGGTGAACGCGCGGGCGCCATGGACGGAGAGCCGGGTCTGTCGGGCGCGGACGCGTCCGTCCGCTGTACCCCTCCCTGTTCGGAGAGGGCCGGGAAGCCCTTCGCGGCCCCTACGGCGGCTCAGGGGGCATGGGGAAGGCCCGGGAGCCATGTTGGGGCGTTCCCGGGCCTTGGAGGGGCTGTATGGGGCTCAGGCGGCGCTGGAGGGCTCGCCGTTCGCCGGGTCGAGCTGGATCTTGTTGCGCTTGAAGTAGACGAGCAGGGCCTCCTCCACGATGGACTGGGGGTTCATCTCCAGCTCCTCGACCGCCTTGGTCAGCAGGGAGTTGGTGCGCGGCAGGACCCTGACGGTGAGCGGGACGCGCTCGGGGCCCTTGGGTCGGCCAACACGGCGTCCGGCAGGCCGGGACGGCTGGCCAATGGAGTCCCAGTCGGGTTCCTGGGCGTTGCCGGGGTCGGCGGGGTCGGCCTCGCGCCGCTTGTCGGCCTTGCGCTTGTCTTCGTTGAGGGCCTGGTCGAGGAAGCTGCCCATCAGCTCTGCTCCTTGGCGGTCTTGAGGATGTGGTCGAGGATCTGGCCGTAGGTCCTGACGAGGGCTTTGCCGTACCGGCCGGGCGCGGCAGTGATCGGCTTGCAGGCGGTGCGGGCGACTTCGCGGACTGCGAGGAAGGGGATCGGTTCGGGCAGGAGGAAATCGCCGAAGTCGTCGATGAGGCGCTCCTGCCAGTGCGCGTTGACGGCGCTGAACTCCTTCTTGCGCGGCACCATGCTGCGGACGACGCCGGAGACGACCAGGTCGGGGTTGAGGCATCCGGGCCCGTTGTAGTGGGCGATCGAGCGAAGGCCCTCCTGGACGCCGAGGTAGCCGTCCTTCGTGAGGGTGGAGGGAAGCAGGACCTGCTTGGCGGCGAGCAGCGCGGAGCCAGCGAGCTTTCCGCCAGCGCGGGGCGGGACGTCGAGGAGGAAGATGTCGACTTCGTCGCGCAGCCCCCAGAGCGCCCGCTTGAGGCGGAACTCCATGGCGGTGGTGGGGTCGTTCTCGCGGTTGGCGAAGTCCCGGTCGACCGGGAGGATCTTGATGTTGGAGGGCCAACCGGGGCCGGCGGGGACGAACACCTCGTGCACGATCTCGGCGGGGTCGCGCGGAGGCGGGGCCTTCTTCGAGTTGTCCACGAAGAGGATGTCGTTGACGGTGCGCTCGGGTTCGTCCAGGCCGAGCTCGTCGGTGAGCGTGCCGCGAGGGTCAAGGTCGGCGACGCCGACCCGCAGCCCGCGATCTGCGGCGACGGCGGCGAGGCCGGAGGTGAGACTGGTCTTGCCGACACCACCCTTCTCGCTGTACTCCGCGACGCAGAGCGGTCCCTCTTCTTGGGCCATGGGAGCCCCTTCTCTTGAGTCCTGTGGGGCAGCCTCGCCGGTCCGGCACCCTGGGTGCAAGCGGGCACACCCTCGTGTCGTCGGACCCGATTGCCGCAAGCGAGATTGCCAGCGGCACAGCGCGCGGAAACGCCAGCGGGAAGGGGCGGGGTCAGCTTCGCATTATCTAGCAAGATTGCCCGCACTCTTACGGGCCGGGGTCCCCCGTGCGGCTGACGGCATGGGGGGTGGGTGCGATCTCGGTGTGTTATCTCGCATGATTGCTCGCATGGGAATGCCGACGGTGCAGTACACGGTGGGGGTGGTGGAGGAGCGGCTTAGGCTGCTCGACCTGGTGGCGGCGATGGCTGCGGGCGAGGAGCGGGCCTGGCTGGCGAAGCAGCGCGAGGGACACCTGGGCCTGCGGGCCGGGAAGCTGGCCCAGGCGCGGAGGATGACACGCGAGCTGCTGGTCGAGCGGCGTGAAGCCGGTGAACTGGCGGGGAGCCGGGACTGGGTGATGGTGCCCGGGGTCAGGGCCGAGCTGGCAGCTAGGAACTGGGATCGCGAATGGCCGCCGATCCCGCCGGGGGCGCTGGGCGCCGGCCGACGCTGGGGCACCGACCCGGTCCGCTACTCCGCTCACCACGATGAGGGGGAGACCCGATTCCTGGGTCGGCTCGGGGTCCGGCTGCCGCACGAACTGGGTGAGCGGCTCCAGCGGGCCTGCTACTGGCACAACGCGGAGATCGAGCAGAAGCTCCAGCAGTGGGCCGACCGGTGGGGAGACGGACCCGAGGTGATCATGCGTCAATCCGTCCGTGAACACGGCGGCGTGACTGTGCTGGCCGGGCTGGCCGCGGCCTTTGCTCCGACACCGCCCGCCGAGGAGCTTGTGGAGCGAGGCGAGCTGAGGTCGAAGGTGGTCACCACCGGCGACATCCTGCGCGCCGCGCTCGACCACGCCCTGGCCGCCGCTCCCGAAAGGGCACGCCGTGAGCAGACCAGGCTGCGCGCCGCCGCTGCTCAGGCCCGGCGCGACATTGCGTTCGCGGAGGAGCGCAAAGGCAAGGCTGAGGAAGCGCAGCGCCGAGCAGTAGCGGCCGGCAACACGGAGGACGTCACCAAGGCGGTGAACGACGTCGTGCACTGGAACTCCAGGGTTGTCAGCTGCCGCCTTGAAGCCGAACGGCTCACCGGTCAGGCAGACGGAGTGCGCGACCTGATCAACCAGCTCAAAGCCCGCCGGCACTGACGGCCCGCGCCCGGGGACCTCCCGAACCCCGGCGCCAGACAGCGCGTTCAATCTTGCTAGATAACGCGAGCTGGACCGATAAAGGCATGCGGAAAAGTCAGCAAAAAGGGAAGCCGAAAAGAGGGCGAAAAAGCTGACCTAAATGCCGTCGGAAACCCTGGCTTAATCGCTGCTGGAAACCCTGGCGTAATCGCTGCTGGAAACCCTGGCGTAATCACTGGCTTTAATACCCGTCAAACGCTCAAGCTAGCTAGATTACGCGCACTCGTCGCGAGCCATGAAACCCCAGTTCAGAGCAGGTTTTTGGGTGCTTGCAGAGAGTCTTTCAGGGGGCTACGTTCAGACTCCTACAGGAGGAGCCGGGATATCTCTCGCGCACGTGGAGGCATGGATGACGGAGAGGAAAGAGGCGCGGAGTGAGGCGCTGGAAACCTACGGCCCACATCAGTTTCCGGAGCGAATCGGGTTCGAGTTGTGGAGGTTCGAGCGAGGTCTGGCGAAGGGCCTGATCCCTCCGGAGGACATCGGGGGCCGACGCTGGTCGGCTGCTGTCGTCGAGGAGGTGGAGAGGAGGGCGGCCGAGATCAGGGCGGCGACGGATGGACTGCCGGACATGGGTGCGTGCAGGGCCGCGGCCGTCCTGGAGGAGAGGTTCGAGGTCAAGGTCGCGCCGGAGGTCCTGGCAGAGCTGGACCGTGTCGGGCTGATCGAGTGCGTCGGCGAGTACAAGGGCCACCCGCTCTACGACGGCCAGGCCCTCGCCGACTTCGCGGACCGGACGGCGCTGGAGAAGGCGAAGCACAACGGCCGGCTGCTGAACCGCACGGCCGCGGCCCGGCACCTCGGCATCAGAGCCTCGGACTTCGACCACCTCACCAAAGCCAAATGGCTGCGGCCCACGACCTGGGTACACAGCGGCTGGCAGCGCCGACGAGACGTCCCGTGCGTGGCCCTGTTCCGCCTGGGGGACCTGGAGGTGCTCCTGGCGCACCCGGCCATCGACTGGGACGAGATCCGGGCAACGCCCAAGGGCAGGCCCTCGCCGCTGGCCCGGCTCACCTCATGCAAGCTGGCCGAGGTCTAGCCGGAGGGCCAGCACTCCCGACAGCGCAAACGCCAGCGCTTCCGCCACCGGAAGAGCTGGCGTTGCCGACTGCAATCCTGCGGGCTTTTCATCAGGTGGGAAAGACTGCGTTTCCGCTGGCGAGAACAGCAGCAGAAGAAGCTTGCGGGAATTCGGAGGACGTCTTCCGTGAGGTCCGTGAACCGGGGACGCTGGAAGCGTGACCAGGAAGGTGAGGCGGTGCGGGAACTGCGGGAACCCGCTGCCGAAGGATGCGGGCCCGAACCGGCAGTACTGCAATGCGACCTGCCGGAGCAGGCACTGGCGGCGGGTCCAGCGCCACGAAACCGTCTACCGGCGGGCGGTGGAGCAGGGGATCGAGGCCCTGCGCGGGGGAGTCGAGCGGTACGTCTTCGGCCGCTGCCCGGCCTGCGGGCACATCGTCTCGGTGAGGAAGAGGAGCGACTCGGTGTACTGCTCGCCGAAGTGCCGCACGAGGGCGTGGAGGCTCCGGCGGGCCGTCGGCGGTGTCGGTGACGCTTCCGAACGGCCGTTGCGATAGCCGTCACCAGGTGACGGCTATCCGCACGATGGATCATGCGGTCATCAGCTCTGCCCGCGCTCGACGGCGGGCACGGCCTGGGCGCCGATGACGGGGCGCCCGCCAGCCTTCAGCTCGGGCACGTACTTGTAGAGGGTGGTCCGCGAGACGCCGAGCAGCTTCGCGATGGAGGTGATGCTGGCCTCGGCGTCCGCGAGCATCGCGCGGGCGTGCCGGATCTGCTCCGCGTTCATCGCGGGCGGGCGGCCGATCCGTTCCCCGCGGGCGCGTGCGGCGGCCAGGCCCTCGTGGGTGCCCTGGATGATCAGCTCCCTGATGAACTCCGCGAGGGCGGCGAACACGTGGAAGACGAGCCTGCCGCCGGGGGTGGTGGTGTCCAGGGACTCGTGCAGGGAGTGGAAGCCCACCCCGCGCTTGCGCAGGCCGGCGACGATGGCGATCAGGTCCTGGATGGATCGGCCGAGCCGGTCGAGGGAGGGCACGACGAGGGTGTCGCCGGGCCGGGCGTAGTCGAGGGCCTTCCACAGCTCGGGCCGCTCGGCGTTCTTCCCGGAGAGCTTGTCCGCGAAGATACGCGCGCACCCGGCGCCCTCCAGGGCGAGGATCTGCCGGTCGAGGAGCTGGCCCTTGGTGGAGACGCGGCCGTAGCCGACGAGGACGCCGGTCAGGTTGGCGGGGAAGGCGTCGAGGACGTCGTCGCCGCTGTCGGCCCACTGGGCCAGGCTGCTGCTCATGGCCGTCACCGTACAGAAACGGGGGTGCCCGGGTTCCTGCACGCCGGGACTTCCTGGACACCCTTGTTGGACACCGGAACCGGTCCCGGAATCCGGCCTTCGGGCGTGTCGCGGCGGTGTGCGGAAACGGATCGGTTGATGGACGGGTCCTAAGGGATGCGCCGAGCGGGAACTGGAAATGCCGTTCGCTCGGCCGTCGAGGTGACGGCCGAGCGAACGGCATTTGGTGCTGATCTCTGGCAGTTGATCAGCTTTCTTCTTCGGCCGCCTCAGGAGCCTCCGTAGCCGGGTCGAGGCTGATCTCGGGCGCTTCTTCGGGGGTTTCCTGGGTCGGTTTGGTGTCAGCCATGGTTGCCTCCAAGTGAGTGTCGGAGGGGCAAGCCTATAGATCTTGGACCCTGGCCCTCCTCGGACGGGTTGTCACCCCTCCTGCGAAACTTCGGCGATGAGCACCACACGCCGCCCTCTCGGGCACGGACCGACGTTCCTCGACGACGACCAGGCCGTACGCGCCGTTCGTGGCCGTACGGCGGCGGAGCGGGCCGCCGAGGAGATTCCCCAGCAGTCCGCCCCACGTACGGAGTCCGGCTCCCGGGAGGTCCGGCGCGTCCTCGGCGCCGGCCCCGGTACTCAGTGACCCTGCTCTACAGGCTGTAGCCGCTCCCGCGGGACTGCTGTGGGGGCGGGGTGTAGGAGGCGGCGGCCTCCTCGTTCCGGCGCTGCTGGCGTTCTTGGCGCTGGAGCTCGGCGGTGTACCGGGTCTGTGCGAGCTCGGCGCGGGCCGCGGTCTCGGTCTGGCTCAGCTCTCCGTACCGGCTGGCCATCGTGGTGCGGAGCTGCTGCTCGCTGCGGACGCTGGCGGCCCGGGTCAGGGCGGTCTGGCGCTGGCCGGCGGCGAGTTCGGCGGCGCCGTTGTGGTCGCCGAGCTTGCGCAGGTCGCGGGTGTCGATGTTCTGCGCGAACTTGGGTAGGCGCTCGGTGCGGGCCTCGGCAAGCTGCCGGGCGAACTCCTCCTTGGCTGGCGGCCCGTACCCGGTGAAGCCGAGCACGCTGGCCGTGGTGCCGGTCCCCACCGTCTTCCAGGCCTCGGCGAGGGCATCGCGAGCCGCGTTCCGGGCGCGCAGGCCTTCGCTGTCCGCGGCGATCCGCTCGCCGGTGTACTTGCCGACGGCCTCGCGCACCTGCTTCTTGGTGCTGCCGACGAGTGCCAGGGCGATGTGGCCGGCCTTCTGGGAGGGCTTGAGCGCCTCCAGGCTCTTCCTGGCCTTCCTGGCGTCCTCGTCGGCGGCCGCCTCCCTCTTCTCCTCCTCGATCGCGGTGGCCACGCACTTCTCCGCCTTCACGACGAGCTCGGTGAACTCGGCCGCGCGGCGCTGGCCCCGGGTCTGGCCGGAGTTCTTCTCGCTCGACAGGAGAGCGGCGAGCTCCTGGTACTTCACCCGCTCCTTGGCAGCGGCCTCGTCCTGCTCGCGCGCGCTCTGGAGGAGGTCGGCGAGCTGGTACTCCAGCTGCTTGTCGGTGAGGTCGCCGTACGGGCGCTGCGTCCAGGGGGTGACCTCGCGCATCTCCTTCGAGCGCTTCATCTCGTCCAGCTGCGCCCGCTGCTCGGTGCTCAGCTCCGGCTCGCTGATGTCTTCGGCGGGGTCCTCGGGCTGGGCCTCGCGCAGGCGCTTGGCCTCCTGCAGCTGGGCAGCCTTTTCGTCACGGCGAGCGGCGTCCAGGGCGCGGGCGCGCGTGACCGACGTCGACTTCGACCGTGCCGCGCGGGCACTGACGGCGCGGGCCCGGGTCAGGACCTCCTGGGTTTCCTGGCGGGCCTCGACCTGGTCGGCTTCCCGGCGCTGGTGCTGGGGTGGGACGGGCTCGGCCCGGCGCAGCGCGGCCGCCGCATCGTCCCGGGCCGCCACGTACTCGACCTGCTGCGGCACCTGGACCGGCTCGGGCGCGGCCCGCAGCTCGTCGGAGACCATCGTGTCGGGCCTCGACTGTCCGAGGAACTGGGCGAACGCGGCCGTGGCACGGTGCAGGAGCTCGGTCTCCGTGCGGGCCGCGCCGAGGCGGGCTTGGGTGGCCTCGTCCTCGATCGCGGCGAGCGGCAGCCACAGGTGGTTGGCCTGCCGGGCCCGGGTCAGTCCCGGGTAGGCGGCGAACGCGTTCGCCCCGAGCCCGTAGAGCAGGCTGGTGTCGCAGGTCAGTCCCTGGGAGGCGGCCACCGTCATCGCGTAGCCGAGCGAG
>NZ_JBHWMB010000092.1:0-11462 GCF_042730015.1 Streptomyces sp. NPDC059957
AGGCGCGGTGCCAGGCGCCGCGAGCCCGGCCTGATCGGCAAGACACCCCCTAGGGCCTGCCGTCACTTCGGATCCTGCCCGGCCCCCCGTGTCGGGGACCGGGCAGGATTCCTGCTACTCCTGCTACTCCTGCTACTCCTGCTTCTTGCGGCGGGTGCCGAAGACGATCTCGTCCCAGCTCGGCACCGCCGCGCGGCGGCCCGGACGGACCCCGTCGGCCTCCGCCTGCCGGTCGGTCGTGCCCGTCAGCCGGTCCCGGTGTCCCGCCACGGTGCGCGGCATCAGGACGTCCGCGTACGCGGAACCCGCACCGGCCGACGCCGAGGCGGCGGGCGGCTCCTCCACCTCCGGCTCCGTCACCGGCTCCGGAACCACCATGTCGCCGCGGAAGCTCGGTACCGCCTCCAGCAGGGCGGTCAGCGTGTCCCGCTCGTCCTCGGCCTCCGGCTCCGGCGGGGGAGGGGGCGGGGTCGGGCGTTCCATCTGACGGTCGAGCGCCCGGTCCAGCGGACGGTCCCGGGGCAGCCGCGCGATCCTCGGCACGAACGGGAAGCTCGGCTCCGGGGTCGCCGGCAGGTCGTCCGACTCGCCGATCAGCGAGCGGGCCTCGTCGTCCACGGCCACGACCAGCCGGCGCGGCGGGTCGTACGTCCAGCTCGCCGAGTGCGGTTCGCCCGCGACCCGGTAGACCAGCAGGACCTCCCAGGTGCCGTCGTCGCGGCGCCAGGAGTCCCACTGGACGGATTCCTTCTCGGCCCCGCGCAGCGAGAGCCTCTCCTGCACGGCCTCGCCGAGCTGGGGTCCGGTGTTCTCGCCGGGCCGGCGCACGGGGGTCTTGCGGGCACGCTCGGCCATGAACGCGCGCTCGGCGAGCACGGGGCCCTCGAAGCGGCGTACCCGGTCGACGGGGATGCCGGCCATCTGGGCGACCTCCTCCGCGGAGGCACCGGCTCGTATGCGTGCCTGGATGTCGCGGGGGCGGAGGTGGCTCTCCACCTCGATCTCGATCTGGTTCAGGCGCGCACGGTCGTTGCGCACGGCAGCCCGGAGACGCTCGTCGATCGGAAGCGTGTACTCCGTGCTGTCCGCAGCCTTGAGCACCAGTCGTGTGCCGTCATTTGAGACGGCCACGACACGCAGTTCGGGCATGGGGACCTCCCGGGTGGTGCCTGCCGACGTCACGTGCGTCGCTGCTTCCGCTAGTCGAGTGTGGCCTGCCCGGGTGCAGCCTGCCACTACCTTGCCGAGTTAAACCGGCGTGTCGGGCATGCGCCCTTGATCGCTGTTATGGCACGGTTACCTGTTGGGCACGCACAGTGACCGAACGATTACTGTGCGCAGCAGGATCCCGTGCAATACCGCGGCATCGCCGGTCTCGAGTGCCGTTTTTCCATCTGCCGGCCCCCTCTCCCGAGTCCGGACATCCGAAAGGAAGGACGGCCCCAGGGCTCGCCACAGTACTCCATTCGGGCCACCTGGGTGGACCGCCGCGCCGCCGAACTTGTCTCGGACGGCGGGAGTTGGCCTGCCCTGGATCGGGTCCACATCCGGCCGGACCTGGGCGTGCGTCCGTTTTCAGGTGTCCTGCTTCACAGAATCTCCGGAAACGGAACTATCCGTTTCGCTGATGTGTCAGTAACGGGAGAAGGCGTTGGAGCGCGAAGGGCAGGACACGCAGGGGATGGCGATGGGTCAGAAGACGGTGCTGGACGTCGAACCGGAGCAGGAGAAGGAGAAGAAGAAGCTCGATCTGAGCGCGGCTCAGGTCGCGGGTTCTTCCCTCGCGACGGTCGCGGCGGCCCTGCTCGCCTCGCAGATGGGCGTCTACGGGACCATCCTCGGCGCGGGCGTGGTGAGTGTGGTGGCCACCGCGGGAGGGCCCGTCATCCAGCACTTCTTCCGTCGCACCGGCGACCAGTTGCGCGAGACGGCCCGGCCGAAGGCCCGTCAGGTCCCGGTGGACGGGCCCGGGTCCGGTCCCGTACGCAGGGCGCCGGACGGCACGATGCTGCTGGGCACCGTCCCGGCCGGGCCGCCGCCCGACGAGAAGCCCGACGGGGAGTTCGGCGAGGCGACGGTCCACGGCAGCCGGAGGCGGGGCTGGAAGCGGACGGCCGTGGCCTCCGGCGCCGCCTTCGTCATAGCCCTCGGCGGCCTCGGGACCTACGAGGCGGTGGCCGGCACCTCGGTGAGCGCCGACGGAGGCACGATCCTCACCGGCGGAGTCGGCAAGGCCCGCGACCACAAGCCGGATCCGCAGAAGGACCCGTCGGGCACCGGAACCGGTACCGGCACCGGCGAGAAGGGCGGGAAGACCCCGGACACCGGGAACTCCCCGAGCCCCTCGCACTCGAAGGGCGACCCGAGCCCGAAGCCCGACCCGGACCCTTCGCCTTCCCCGGACCCGACGCCCACTCCGACACCGACTCCGACGCCCACGCCGAAGCCGGACCCGACTCCCACGCCCACCCCGACTCCCAGCCCCGGCACCGGCAAGCACACGCCGAGCGCCGGGGCCGGCGAGGAGTCCCCGGCCCCCTGAGGGCTCAGTCGCCCAGAACGCGCCGCAGGTAGTCGTTGCCGAACACCCGGTCCGGGTCCAGTCGGTCCCGGAGTGCGGTGAACTCCCCGAAGCGCGGGTACACCCCGGCGAAGTACTCCGCGTCCCGCGTGTGCACCTTGCCCCAGTGCGGCCGCCCGCCGTACTCGGTGAAGATCCGCTCGGCGGCCGTGAAGTAGGCCTGGTACGGGGTGCCCTTGTACATGTGCACCGCGATGTACGCGCTCTCGCGGTCCGAGGCCGTCGACAGGGTGATGTCGTCCGCCGGAGCCGTCCGCACCTCCACCGGGAAGCTGATCCGCAGGCCGGAGCGGTCCACCATGGCCTTCAGCTCCCGCAGCGCCTCGACGACGCGCTCGCGCGGAAGGGCGTACTCCATCTCCACGAACCGCACCCGGCGCGGGCTGGTGAACACCTTGTACGGGATGTCCGTGTAGGTGCGCGCCGACAGGGCGCGGCTCGCGATCCGGGCGATGGAGGGGATGGCCGCCGGTACGGCGCGGCCGAAGGAGTTGACGGCCTGGAAGAGGCCGTTGGACAGCAGCTCGTCCTCGACCCAGGCGGAGACCGCTCCGGGCGGGGCGGCCGGGCCCTGGCTGCGGTTGTTGCGCTTGGTGTTGCAGTTGCCGGTGTGCGGGAACCAGTAGAACTCGAAGTGCTCGTTCTCCGCGTGGTGCTGGTCGAACTCCGCCGTCACCCGGTCGAAGGTCATCGGCTCCTCACGGGCGGTCAGGAAGAAGAGCGGCTCCACGGCGAAGGTGAGCGAGGTGACCACGCCGAGCGCGCCCATCCCGAGGCGGGCCGCCGCGAAGACGTCCGGATTCTCCTTCTCGGAGCAGGTGAGCAGCTCCCCGTTCGCCGTGACCAGCTCCAGGCCGCGGATCTGGGCGGCGATGGAGGCCGAGTCGCGGCCGGTGCCGTGGGTGCCGGTGCTGGTGGCGCCCGAGACCGTCTGCTCCATGATGTCGCCCATGTTGGCGAGCGACAGGCCCTCCTTGGCGAGGGCCAGGTTGAGGTCCTTGAGGACCGTGCCCGCCGCCACGGTGACGGTGCCGGCGGTCCTGTCGATCGCCTGGATGCCGGCCAGCGCCTGCGGGCGGATCAGTACGCCGTCGGTCGCCGCGGCCGCGGTGAAGGAGTGACCGGTGCCGACCGCCTTCACCTTCAACCCGTCCCCGGCGGCCCGGCGGACCGCCTCCCGGAGCTCCCCGACCGATGCCGGGGTGACCACGCGCACGGGCGTGGCGCTGACGTTGCCCGCCCAGTTATGCCACGCGGCGGTCCGTGTCCCGCTGCTGCCTGCTGTCCCCGTCGTCGCCATCGTTGGAAGGCTCCTCCCCTTGCGCCGACCTCGTCAGCCGGCGGTAACCCGCGAACGCAACCGCCGCCGCGGCGGTCCCCGCCGAGATGGAGACGACGTACCCGGTCTTCGCGCCGGCGGCGTCGATGACCCAGCCGGCCACGGAGGAGCCGAGCGCTACCCCGACCGCGAGGCCGGTGCTGATCCAGGTCATGCCCTCGGTCAGCTTCGCGCGTGGTACGTGCGCCTCGATCAGGGCCATCGTGGTGATCATCGTGGGAGCGATGGCGAGGCCCGAGACGAAGAGCGCCACGGCCAGAAACGGAAGGTTCCCGGCCAGTAGGAGGGGGATCATACTCACGGCCATCGCACAGATGCCCAGCACCCACCTGCGTTCCGGCTTGCCCTTGAGGTGCAGCAGGCCGAAGACGATGCCCGCGAGGCAGGAGCCGACCGCCCAGACGGCCAGGATGAAGCTGGCCCATGCCTTGTGCCCCTGCTCGTCGGCGAAGGCCAGCGTGACCACGTCGATGGAGCCGAAGATGGCGCCGGTGGCCACGAAGGTGGCCATCAGCACCTGGAGTCCGGGGGAGCGCAGCGCCGAGGTCCGGTCGGCGTCCTCGCCGCGCGGGTGCGGGGCCGGCTCGGTGGCGCGCTGCGCGGTCAGCCACCACACGCCCACCAGCAGGCAGACCCCGGCGACCAGCGGACCCGCCTCGGGGAACCAGGTGGTGGAGAGCCCGATGGCCAGGATCGGCCCGAAGATGAAGCAGACCTCGTCCAGCACGGACTCCAGGGAGTACGCCGTGTGCAGTTCGCGCGGCGAATCCCGGTAGATGGCCGTCCACCGCGCTCGGATCATCGAGCCCACGCTGGGGACGCAGCCGGCGAGCGCGGCGAAGACGAAGAGCGTCCAGTCGGGGGTGTTGTTGGCCGCGCACAGCAGCAGCCCGGAGATGGCCAGGAGCGCGAGCAGGGTCGCCGGCCGCAGGACGCGGCGCTGGCCGTACTGGTCGACCAGGCGGGAGACCTGCGGGCCGATCGCGGCGGCCGAGAGGGCGAGGGTCGCGGTGAGGGCGCCGGCCAGCGAGTAGCGGCCGGTGAGCTCGGAGATCATCGTCAGGATGCCGATGCCGACCATGGAGAGCGGCAGCCGGCCGATGAGGCCGGCCGCGCTGAAGCCCCGGCTCCCGGGGGCGGCGAAGATCGCGCGGTAGGGACTGGGCAAGGTGCCCTCCGTAAGGGACGTCATTGGCCCATACAGGTTACGGCCGCGTACGGGCCGCCCGCCTGATGAAGCCGCGGGCGGGAAGGGGGGCCCGGCCCGCGGTGGAGCGGTCCGCAGGACGGGCCTGTTTTCCGCGGGGCGGCGGTGGGTGGCAGGATTCGAAGCATGTCTGACCAGCTCCGCGCCCCCGCCGCCGGCCCGGCCGAAGGCCCCGCCGCCCCCTACGACGCCCTCCTGCTGCTGTCCTTCGGCGGCCCCGAGGGGCCCGACGACGTCGTGCCGTTCCTGGAGAACGTCACGCGCGGGCGCGGCATCCCGCGCGAGCGGCTCAAGGAGGTCGGGCAGCACTACTTCGGCTTCGGCGGCGTCAGCCCGATCAACGGCCAGAACCGCGAGCTGCTGGACGCCCTGCGCAAGGACTTCGCCGGGCACGGGCTGGACCTGCCGGTCTACTGGGGCAACCGCAACTGGGCCCCGTACCTGAACGACGTGATGCGCGAGATGGCCGCCGACGGGCGCCGGCGCATCGCGGTGCTCGCGACCAGCGCGTACGCCTCGTACTCCGGCTGCCGGCAGTACCGCGAGAACCTCGCGGACGCGCTCGCCCTGCTGGCCCGGGAGGGTACTGCCGAGGCGGACCTGCCGAAGGTCGACAAGCTGCGGCACTACTTCAACCACCCCGGCTTCGTGCAGCCCATGATCGACGGGGTGCTGGCCTCGCTGGCCGAACTGCCCGGGGAGGTCCGCGGCGGGGCGCACCTGGTCTTCACCACGCACTCCATCCCGATCGCGGCCGCGGACGCCTCCGGCCCCGTGGAGGAGCACTCCGCGGACGGCGAGGGCGGCGCCTACGTCAAGCAGCACCTGGACGTCGCGAAACTGATCGCCGACGCGGTCCGCGCCGAGACCGGCACCGAGCTGCCCTGGGAGCTCGTCTACCAGTCGCGCAGCGGCGCCCCGCACATCCCGTGGCTGGAGCCGGACATCTGCGACCACCTGGAGGCCCTGCACGCGGCGGGCGCCCCGGGGGCCGTCATGGTGCCGATCGGCTTCGTCTCGGACCACATGGAGGTGCTGTACGACCTCGACACGGAGGCGACGGCGAAGGCCGCCGAGCTGGGGCTGCCCATCGCCCGCTCGGCCACGGTCGGCGCCGACCCCCGGTTCGCGGCGGCGGTACGGGACCTCGTGCTGGAGCGGGCCGCGGCGGAACGGGGGGAGAGCGTGGAGCGTTGCGCGCTCGGGCTCCTCGGAGCGAGCCACGACCTGTGCGCGGTGGGCTGCTGCCCGGCGCGCGGGCCCCGGCCGGCGGCCGCGGGCGTGGACAGCCCGTACGCGTAGCCGCCGGTGTGCGCGGTGAAATGCCGCAGTGAAGTCCGCAGAAGTCGATGAACGGGAGCCGGGCGTGATCTCCGAAGAGCTGAAGACCGAACTGCTGGACGTGGCCCTGGAGGCGGCCGGCCGGGCGGGCGCGCTGCTGAGGGACGGGCGGCCCGCCGATCTGGCGGTCGCCTCGACCAAGACGAGCCCGATCGACGTGGTGACCGAGATGGACATCGCGGCCGAGAAGCTGATCACCGGCATCCTCGGGGAGCGCCGGCCCGAGGACGGGCTGCTGGGCGAGGAGGGCTCCGAATCGGCCGGCACCAGCGGCGTGCGGTGGGTCATCGACCCGCTCGACGGCACGGTGAACTACCTCTACGGGCTGCCGACCTGGGGCGTGTCCATCGCGGCCGAGTACCGCGGCGAGACGGTGGCCGGGGTCGTGGCGGCGCCGATGCGCGGGGAGACGTACCACGCGGTGCTGGGCCGCGGAGCCTGGCTGGGCGGTGTCCGCCTCGCCTGCCGGCCGGCCGCTCCGCTGGACCAGGCGCTGATCGGCACCGGGTTCGCGTACGTCCAGAGCCGGCGGGCGCACCAGGCCGACGTCGCGCAGCGGATCATCCCGCTGGTCCGGGACGTCCGGCGGGGCGGTTCGGCGGCGATCGACCTGTGCGACGTGGCCGCCGGACGGCTTGACGGGTACTGGGAGCGCGGACTGAACCCCTGGGATTTGGCGGCGGGCGAGCTGATCGCGCGGGAGGCCGGCGCGGTGACGGGCGGCAGGCCCGCAGAGCCCGCCTCGGGAGAGCTCGCGCTGGCCGCGACCCCCGCGGTGTTCGCCTCGCTGCAGCCGTTGCTGGAGGAAGCCGGGGCCTGGCACGACTGAGCGGGCCGGCCCCGGGCGGGCTCCGGGGCGCTCCGGAGCACCTCCGGGGCACCGGGGCATGAGGGAACCCCGGCGGCCGGGTGGCGGCCTCCGGGGTCCGGGGGTGTGGGTACGGCGGCTGGAATCAGCAGGCGGAGACGGTGACCGGAACGCCGTGATCGGCTGCGATGCGCTGGAGGTCTTCCAGCTCAGCCTGTTCCACTTCCACGAGGAAGTCGTCGCCCGTCTCGCGAGCCTGCCTGAGGTCCGACTGCGTGCTCCTGATGCGCTGCAGGAGACCCGCGGTGAATGCGTCCATGGTGGGTTCGCCCCCTCTTCGTGGGTCGGCGGCGGCACGTGGCAGTGCGCCGTCAGGGAGGTGTTCGGGGTGTGAAGTCGTCCTCCCCGCCGCCCTGGCCCCAGAAACCTCGTAAGGCAAGGGAATCCTCACTTCCCCTCACTTCCGTCCCGCGCGTCACCCCCTGCCTCACCCCCGAGCAGCGTCTTACAGCCGGTTTACCGGCGAAAGGGGCAGGATGGAGGCCACATGACACGCCTGCCCTGACGGGCTCTGAGGAAGGAAACGACGTGCGCGTACTCGTCGTCGAGGACGAGCAGCTGCTCGCCGATGCGGTGGCCACCGGACTGCGCCGGGAGGCCATGGCCGTGGACGTCGTGTACGACGGCGCCGCGGCCCTGGAGCGCGTCGGAGTGAACGACTACGACGTGGTCGTGCTCGACCGGGACCTCCCGCTCGTGCACGGCGACGACGTGTGCCGGAAGATCGTCGAGCTCGGCATGCCCACCCGCGTGCTCATGCTGACGGCCTCCGGCGACGTGAGCGACCGGGTCGAGGGCCTGGAGATCGGGGCGGACGACTACCTGCCCAAGCCCTTCGCGTTCACCGAGCTGACCGCCCGGGTACGGGCCCTCGGCCGGCGCACCACGGTCGCGCTGCCCCCCGTGCTGGAGCGCGCCGGCATCAAGCTGGACCCGAACCGGCGCGAGGTGTTCCGTGAGGGCAAGGAGGTGCAGCTGGCGCCGAAGGAGTTCGCGGTGCTGGAGGTCCTCATGCGCAGCGAGGGCACGGTCGTGTCCGCCGAGCAGCTCCTGGAGAAGGCGTGGGACGAGAACACGGATCCCTTCACCAACGTGGTGCGCGTGACGGTGATGACGCTGCGCCGCAAGCTCGGGGAGCCGCCGGTCATCGTGACCGTCCCCGGTTCCGGCTACCGGATCTGACGCGGGTGGCCGCGACCCCGGCGCCACCGGCGGCGC
The DNA here is from genome assembly GCF_042730015.1 of Streptomyces sp. NPDC059957. Classification (NCBI taxonomy): domain Bacteria; kingdom Bacillati; phylum Actinomycetota; class Actinomycetes; order Kitasatosporales; family Streptomycetaceae; genus Streptomyces; species Streptomyces sp. NPDC059957. The sequence goes on from NZ_JBHWMB010000092.1 coordinate 8,555, forward strand.
CACCGAAACCGACCTGGGACCCCGGCCAGCCCGAGGGTCCTTTCCCTTGGCTGCGGCCGACCATCCGGATACGTCTCACGCTGCTGTACGGCGGGATGTTCCTGATCGCCGGCATCCTGCTGCTGTCGATCATCTACCTGCTGGCGGCCCAGGCGCTGCGGCAGGGCAACGCGCTGCCGTTCACGATCGTGGGCGGCGGCCCGATCCAGGTCACCAGCAGCTGCCCCGGCGTGAGCGGTACGGGCCAGATGCCCGACCAGTTCAACGCCGCGATCAACACCTGCATCCTCGAACAGCGCCGGCACGCGCTGGACGACCTGCTGAGCCGCTCGCTGATGGCTCTGATGGGCCTCAGCATCATTGCCTTCGCCTTCGGCTACGCGATGGCCGGACGGGTGCTCTCGCCGCTGGGCAAGATCACCCGCACCGCCCGCCGGGTGGTCGGCTCCGACCTCACCCGGCGGATCGAGCTGGACGGCCCGGACGACGAGCTCAAGGAGCTCGCCGACACCTTCGACGAGATGCTCGACCGGCTGGAGCGGGCCTTCACGGCCCAGCAGCGGTTCGTGGCCAACGCCTCGCACGAGCTGCGGACCCCGCTGGCCATCAACCGGACGCTGCTGGAGGTGCACCTCTCCGACCCCGGGGCTCCGGTGGAGCTCCAGCAGCTCGGCAAGACCCTGCTCGCCACCAACGAGCGCAGCGAGCAGCTGGTCGAGGGCCTGCTGCTGCTGGCCCGCAGCGACAACCAGATCATCGAGCGCAAGCCCGTGGACCTGGCGGAGGTGGCCTCGCGCGCCCTCGACCAGGCGCGCGGGGAGGCGCAGGCCAAGGGCGTGGAGATCCGCGGGGAGCGCGCGCTGGCCGTGGTCCAGGGCAACGGCGTGCTGCTGGAGCGGATCGCGCTCAACCTGGTGCAGAACGCCGTGCGCTACAACGTGCCCGAGGGCGGCTGGGTGGAGGTCACCACCGAGGCCGTGCACGGGCAGGCGGTCCTGCTGGTATCGAACACGGGTCCCGTGGTTCCCGCGTACGAGGTGGACAACCTCTTCGAGCCCTTCAGGCGGCTGCGTACGGAGCGCACCGGCAGCGACAAGGGTGTCGGGCTCGGCCTCTCGATCGCGCGCTCCGTGGCGCGCGCACACGGCGGGAGGATCCAGGCGGTCCCGCGCGAGGGCGGTGGCCTCGTGATGCGCGTCACTCTGCCCCTGTGAGGGCGACCACCCCGTGTTCGCTGTTGGCTGAATGCATGGGTCATGAAGGCAGTGACTTCTGTGCGATCGATCACAGTGTCGAGTGTCCGTCCCTATGCGCTCAGTGACCTTGGCGGGGCCGGAAAGCCCGGGAAGTCCGGGTTTCCGGCCCCCCTAGCGGCGGGAAATACATGGGGTGGCGTTTGTGCAAGACGGCCCCCGGACCGTGTACGGTCCCGGTCGTCATCCCAGCCAATCGCTCTTCTGAATGTGCGGCTGGGTGTCGATTGAGTAACAGACCTTGATGTGAGGCAAAATCTCCGCCTCAGGTCGGGCACAAGTCCGGCCTCTCGCGCGTTACGTGCGCTGAGACACCCGCTAAATCCCAGAGGGGGAGAGCGAACTATGGCAACGGACTACGACACCCCGCGCAAGACCGACGACGACGTAGACAACGACAGCATCGAAGAGCTGAAGGCTCGTCGCAACGAGAAGTCGTCCTCGAACGTCGACCTGGACGAAATCGACAACGCCGAGGGCCTCGACCTGCCCGGCGCAGACCTCTCCAACGAGGAACTGGCCGTACGGGTCCTGCCGAAGCAGGCCGACGAGTTCACCTGCACGAGCTGCTTCCTGGTGCACCACCGCAGCCAGCTGGCCCGCGAGAAGAACGGTCAGCCGATCTGCCGCGAATGCGACTGAGAGGCGTCGGCCGTGACTGGCTCGACACCATTTCGGAAGCGACGCTTCCGAAAAGCTGGTGATCCGGCGGAGACGCGCGAGGGAACCGAGGGCCTGGAAACAGGCCCTGGAGCCCCCGGCGTACCCGCCGTGCTCCCCGACACCGCCGAGGCGGTGACGTCGGCCTCCGAGGCCGGCGAGGGGCCCCGGAAGCACTCCGGGGTCCGTCGGCTGCAAGCCGTCAAGAACGGTGTGCGCAAGGGCGGCGAAAGTGCCAGGGCCGCCGCCCTTTACCTCACCGACCGAGTCATCGAGAACGCACCGCGCGTTCCGGTTCGGGACCTCGCGACCCTGCGCGCGCAGTTCCCGGGCCTCGGGCCCGATCAGCTGGCCGACAAGCTGATCTCGGGCGCCGCCAACGCCACTTCCACGGTCGGCGCCGGGATCGGTGCCGCCGCCATGCTGCCGGTGCCCCCCGCCATGCCGGCCGAGCTGGCCGCCGAGATCACCGGGGTCGCCGCGATCGAGCTGAAGCTCATCGCCGAACTCCACGAGGTCTACGGCCTGCGGCCGCCCGGCAGCCTCAAGGAACGCAGCGTCGCCTACCTCACGTCGTGGACGGAGGAGCGCGGGGTCGACCTCACCAAGCCGACGACGCTGAACGCCGCGCTCGGCGGGCAGATGAAGCGCGAACTGCGCCAGCAGATCACGAAGCGGATGTTCCGCAACCTGCCCAACCTGATGCCGTTCATGGTCGGCGCCGCCGTCGGAGCGGTCATGAACCGCCGCGACACCCGCAAACTCGCCGAGAAGGTACGTGCGGACCTGCGGGCCCGCTCCGTGCCCTGGAACGCGCTGCCGCAGCTCCCGCCCCTGGAGCGGCCCACCGAGGCCCTTCCCGAGGCGGCCAGGGCCGCCGTCGAGGGCCGGATGTTCGACCCGCGGGCCATCGACCCGGGCCCCGCCGATCCGCGGGCCGTCGACCCGAGAGCCGCCGATCCGCGGGACTGACCCCGGCCGGGGTCAGTCCCGGC
>NZ_JBHWMB010000092.1:11472-24853 GCF_042730015.1 Streptomyces sp. NPDC059957
GCTCCAGCCAGTGGGCGTCCTCGGCCGGGCGCAGCGCCGCGCGGATGGCCGCCACCAGGGCCTGCGGCTCGCGGGTGGAGACGTAGACGTACGGGGTCGGGTCGGCCGGATCGGTGATCTCGACGCGAACCGCCGTCGGCACGTAGCTGCGCATCAGCATGAAGGCGCGGGTGTCGGCCTTGTACGTGCGCCAGGCGCGGGCCTCCTCCGCGTCCAGCACCTCGGGGTCGCCGAGCGCGGACACCGGGATCCGGGCCTCCCCGGCGGCCAGCGCGCCGCCCACCACGCGCACGCGCTGGGAACCGTACGAACTCACCACCAGCCCCGCCAGCGCGGTGCCCCCGACCAGCCCCGCCAGCAGCGGCAGCGTGCCCAGCGGGAGCAGCATCAGCGCGCAGGCCAGGCCGGTCAGGGCGGCGATGGCCCACCAGGAACGGGGGGCCGTCAGACGTTCGTCGTGGTGCGCGGGGGAGAGCTGCATGCGGCCAAGCCTGCCACGAGGCGACCCGCGGGTAGCCGCGCGGGTAAGGTCTGCGCCTGTGAGTGGACGAAAGACAGCGTTGACGCCCCCCGCCGATGCCACGGCGCCGGTGCGGCACCCCGATGCCCCGGCCCCCGGCGAACTGCTCGGCGCGCACTACGAGCACTGCTTCGGCTGCGGCGGCGGCCAGCCGCACGGACTCCACCTGGAGGCCCGCGCGGGCGAGGGCGTGCGCGTCACCGCCGAGTTCACCGTCAAGGCCGCCCACCAGGGTGCGCCCGGCCTCGCGCACGGCGGCGTCCTCGCCACCGCCCTCGACGAGACCCTGGGCTCCCTGAACTGGCTGCTGCGCGTCATCGCCGTCACCGGCCGGCTGGAGACGGACTTCGTCCGGCCCGTGCCCGTGGACACCGTGCTGTACCTGGAGGCCGAGGTCACCGCCGTCGCCGGCCGGAAGATCTACTCCAGCGCGGTCGGCCGAATAGGCGGACCGCAGGGGCCGGTGGCACTGCGCGCCGACGCCCTCTTCATCGAGGTGAAGGTCGACCACTTCATCGACAACGGACGGCCCGAGGAGATCCGGGCGGCGATGGCCGACCCGGACCAGGTCAGGCGCGCACGCGCCTTCGAGGTGAACCCCTGATGTCTGAGAACAACACCGGCGTGGACGTGGCCATCCGGCGCGTCGACCCGGAGGTGCCGATTCCGGCCTACGGGCACCCCGGCGACGCCGGCTGCGATCTGGTCACCACCGTGGCCGCGGAGCTGGAGCCGGGGGAGCGGGCGGTCCTGCCCACCGGGATCTCCATCGCACTGCCCGAGGGGTACGCGGCCTTCGTGCACCCGCGCTCGGGCCTGGCCGCCCGCTGCGGGCTCGCACTCGTGAATGCCCCCGGGACGGTGGATGCCGGGTACCGTGGGGAGATCAAGGTGATCGTGGTCAACCTCGACCCTCGCGAGAGCGTCAGGTTCGAGCGTTTCGACCGCATTGCCCAGCTGGTTGTCCAGCGAGTCGAGCAGGTGCGCTTCCGCGAGGTGGCGCAGCTTCCCGACTCGGCGCGGGCCGAGGGGGGTTTCGGCTCCACCGGTGGTCATGCGGCCGTGGCCGGATCCGGCGCTGGTCAGCAGGGTGGGAATGGCTACGCTTCGGTCGTATCCGACCGGGAAGGACAGTGACGTGTTCGGACGTCGCAAGAAGAACGACTCCGTCAAGGACGGCGGCGCGGCCGAGCAGGTCGTCGACGGCGTCGGTGCCGATGAGCAGGACGGCACGGAGGAGAACGACGCGGTACAGCCGCGCAGGGTGAACCTGCCGCCGGCCCCGCGTCCCGACGGCCCGTGGGACATCTCCGAGGTCCCCGGCAACCCCGAGGAAGGCCGGGTCGACCTCGGCGGCATCCTCGTACCGGGTGTCGAGGGCATGGAGCTGCGGGTCGAGGTCGCCGGGGACGCGATCGTCGCCGCGACCGTGGTGCTCGGCGACAGCGCCGTGCAGCTGCAGGCCTTCGCCGCGCCCCGCAAGGAAGGCATCTGGGGCGAGGTCCGCGAGGAGATCGCCGAGGGCATCACCAAGCAGGGCGGCATCATCGACGAGGTCGAGGGCCCGCTCGGCTGGGAGCTGCGCGCGCAGGTCCCCGTACCGCTCCCGGACGGGCAGACCGGCGCCCAGCTGGTCCGCTTCGTCGGTGTGGACGGTCCGCGCTGGTTCCTGCGCGGTGTCATCTCCGGCCAGGGCGCGGTGCGTCCCGAGTCGGCCGGGGTGCTGGAGCGGATCTTCCTGGACACCGTCGTGGTCCGTGGCGAGGGCCCGATGGCTCCGCGCGACCCGATCGTCCTGAAGCTGCCGAACGACGCGCAGATGGTGCCGGACGGCGTCCAGACGGACGACGCCGGGGACCAGGAGGGCTCCCGCTTCGGCGGTGGCATGGGCCAGCTCGAGCGCGGTCCCGAGATCACCGAGGTCCGCTGACCCCGGGCTCGACCGCTTACGGCCGTGGGCCGCACTCCTCCGGGGGTGCGGCCCACGGCCGTGTCCGGGGTGCGGCCCACGGCCGCGTCAGGGAACCGTCAGGGATCCGTCCGCGGCAGGTCATCGGCGCGTGAACGCGGCGGACGTCCCGGAGAATGGCCGCATGGGACGCGGCAAGCTCAGGATCTATCTCGGCTCGGCCCCCGGCGTGGGCAAGACCTACGCCATGCTCTCGGAGGGCCACCGCCGGGTCGAGCGGGGCGCCGACTGCGTCGTGGGCTTCGTCGAGCACCACGGGCGGCCGCGCACCGAGGTCATGCTGCACGGCCTGGAGCAGGTGGAGCGCAAGGAGCTCGTGTACCGGGGCGCCGCCTTCACCGAGATGGACGTGGACTCCCTGCTGGCCCGCAAGCCGGCCATAGCCCTGGTGGACGAACTGGCGCACACCAACGTGCCGGGCTCGCGCAACGCCAAGCGCTGGCAGGACGTGGAGGAGCTGCTGCGGGCCGGGATCGACGTGATCTCCACCGTCAACATCCAGCACCTGGAGTCCCTGGGCGACGTGGTGGAGTCGATCACGGGCGTGCGCCAGCGGGAGACCGTCCCCGACGAGGTGGTGCGCCGCGCCGATCAGATCGAGCTGGTCGACATGTCCCCGCAGGCCCTGCGCCGCCGCATGGCGCACGGCAACATCTACAAGTCCGACAAGGTCGACGCGGCCCTGTCCAACTACTTCCGCCCCGGGAACCTGACCGCGCTGCGCGAGCTCGCGCTGCTCTGGGTCGCCGACCGGGCCGACGAGTACCTCCAGCAGTACCGGGGCGAGCACAACATCCGCTCCACCTGGCAGGCGCGCGAGCGGATCGTCGTGGGCCTCACCGGGGGACCCGAGGGGCGCACCCTCATCCGGCGCGCTTCCAGGGTGGCGGCCAAGGGCTCCGGCAGCGAGATCCTGGCGGTCTACATCGCCCGGAGCGACGGGCTGACCGCGGCCTCGCCCAAGGAGCTCGCGGTCCAGCGGACCCTGGTCGAGGACCTCGGCGGAACGTTTCACCATGTGATCGGCGACAACGTCCCCGAGGCGCTCCTCGAATTCGCCCGCGGGGTCAACGCCACCCAGATCGTGCTCGGCTCCAGCCGCCACCGCTCCTGGCGGTACGTCTTCGGCCCCGGCGTCGGCGCCACCGTCGCCCGCGACTCGGGGCCCGACCTCGACGTGCACATCGTCACGCACGAGGAGGCCGCCAAGGGGCGCGGCCTGCGGCCCGTGGCCCGCTCGGCGGTCCGGCTCGGCCGGACCCGGCTGGTGGCCGGCTGGGTGGTCGGGGTGGCCCTGCCGCTGGCGCTGGCGACCCTGCTGACGCACATCGACACCGACCCCGGCCTCGCCAACGAGATGCTGCTGTTCCTGGCCCTGACCGTGGCCGCGGCCCTGCTCGGCGGGCTCTGGCCGGCGCTGGCCTCCGCCGCCGTCGGCTCCCTGCTGCTGAACTACTACTTCGCCCCGCCCCTGCACCGCTTCACCATCTCGGACCCCAAGAACATCGTGGCCATCGCCGTCTTCTTCGGCGTCGCGGGCTCCGTGGCCTCCGTCGTCGACGCCGCCGCCCGCCGCACCCACCAGGCCGCCCGGCTGCGCGCCGAGTCCGAGATCCTCTCCTTCCTCGCCGGCAGCGTGCTGCGCGGGGAGACCACCCTGGACGCCCTGCTGGAACGGGTGCGCGAGACCTTCGCCATGGAGTCGGTGGCCCTGCTGGAGCGCGCGAGCGACGTCGAGCCCTGGCGGCCGGCCGGCAGCGTCGGCCCGAACCCGGTCGCCCGCCCCGAGGACGCGGACGTGGACATGCCGATCGGCGACCACATGGCACTGGCCCTGTCCGGGCGGGTGCTGCCCGCCGAGGACCGCCGTGTGCTCGGCGCCTTCGCAGCCCAGGCCGCCGTCGTGCTCGACCGGCAGCGGCTGGTCGGAGAGGCGGAGGAGGCCCGCCGGATGGCCGAGGGCAACCGGATCCGGACCGCACTGCTGGCCGCCGTCAGCCATGACCTCCGTACGCCCCTGGCCTCCATCAAGGCCTCCGTGAGCTCCCTGCGCTCCGACGACGTGGAATGGTCCGAGGAGGACCGCGCCGAGCTCCTGGAGGGCATCGAGGACGGCGCCGACCGGCTCGACCACCTCGTGGGGAACCTGCTCGACATGTCGAGGCTCCAGACCGGCACCGTCACCCCGCTGATCCGCGAGATCGACCTCGACGAGGTGGTCCCGATGGCGCTGGGCGGCGTACCCGAGGCCAGTGTGCTGCTGGACATCCCGGAGACGCTGCCCATGGTGGCGGTGGATCCCGGGCTGCTGGAGCGGACCGTGGCCAACGTGGTGGAGAACGCGGTGAAGTACAGCCCGCCCGGGGAGCAGGTGCTGGTGGCGGCCAGCTTTCTCGGCGACCGGGTCGAGGTACGGGTCGTGGACCGCGGGCCGGGCGTGCCCGACGAGGCCAAGGACCGGATCTTCGCCCCCTTCCAGCGGCACGGCGACGCCCCGCGCGGCGCCGGGGTCGGGCTCGGGCTGGCCGTCGCGCGCGGCTTCGCCGAGGCCATGGGCGGCAGCCTCGAGGCCGAGGACACCCCCGGGGGCGGGCTCACGATGGTGCTCACGCTGCGGGCGGCGACCGGCGGGCCGCCGCGGATCCGCGTGAGCGTGGACGGCGAGGGGCGCAGCTCGCCGCAGGAGCCCGGGGGGCCGGAGGCGGACCGCGCGCCCGGACCCGTAGATTTTGATCTTGATTCGATACGACAGAAGGCAGGACCCCAATGACCCGGGTGCTCGTGGTGGACGACGAACCCCAGATCGTCCGAGCCCTCGTGATCAATCTGAAGGCGCGCAAGTACGAGGTCGACGCGGCCGCCGACGGGGCCACCGCCCTGGAACTGGCGGCCGCCCGCCACCCCGACGTGGTCGTCCTCGACCTGGGCCTGCCCGACATGGACGGGGTCGAGGTGATCAAGGGGCTGCGAGGCTGGACCCGCGTCCCGATCCTGGTCCTCTCCGCCCGGCACACCTCCGACGAGAAGGTGGAAGCCCTGGACGCGGGCGCCGACGACTACGTCACCAAGCCCTTCGGCATGGACGAGCTGCTGGCGAGGCTGCGCGCCGCCGTCCGCAGGGCCGAGCCCTCCGCCGGGTCCGGCGAGGACGAGGTGATCGTCGAGACCGAGGATTTCACGGTGGACCTCGCCGCGAAGAAGGCGGTGCGCGCAGGACGCGACGTGCGCCTGACGCCCACCGAGTGGCACCTGCTGGAGGTGCTGGTGCGCAACGGCGGCAAACTGGTCAGCCAGAAGCAGCTCCTCCAGGAGGTCTGGGGGCCCTCGTACGGGACCGAGACCAACTACCTGCGGGTCTACATGGCCCAGCTGCGGCGCAAACTGGAGGCCGACCCCTCGCACCCGATCCACTTCATCACCGAACCGGGCATGGGATACCGCTTCGAGAGGTAGTGGGGGCGCCGGTACGCTTCCTGTATGAGTGCTGAACCGCGTCCCGAGAAGCCCGCGAAGCCGGCGAAGCCCGCCAGGCCTGCGGGCAGGTTCCGCCGGATGATAGAGCGGCTGTCCACCTCGCAGGAGGAGCTGCATTCGGCGGAGCTGCAGGAGGACGCAGAAGCCGCGGGGTGCACGCGGATCTGCGACTGCCACGACCGTCAGATAGTGAAGGTGACCGGGACCCTGCGGACCGTCACCCTGCGGCCGCGCGCGGGCGTCCCCGCCCTGGAGGCAGAGCTGTTCGACGGCTCGGCCGCGCTGGACGTCGTCTGGCTCGGACGTCGCTCGATCGTGGGAATCGAACCCGGCCGTCGCATGATCGCCTCAGGGCGGATCTCGATGAGCCACGGCCGTCGGGTGCTCTTCAACCCGAAGTACGAACTCCGACCGCTCGGACAGGAGCACTGACGGTGACGTCACTCGACAAACCGACCACGCCTACGCCTGGGACGGATCCCGCCGCGGAACCGACCGCGGACCAGAAGGCCGTCACGCAGGCGGCCCTCTTCGACGCCTTCGGCGGCATCCGGGGCACCGTGGAGACGATGCTCCCCGGCCTGCTCTTCGTCATGATCTACACGATCAACAAGGACGTGAAGCTGTCCGCCATCGCGGCGGGCGCGGTAGCGGTCCTGCTGGTCATCGTGCGGCTGCTGCGCAAGGACACCGTCAAGCACGCCTTCAGCGGGGTCTTCGGGGTGGGCGTGGGTGTGGCCTTCGCCCTGTTCACGGGCAGCGCGAAGGGGTTCTACCTGCCCGGCATGATCTACGGCGCCGGCCTGGGCGTGGCCTTCACGCTCTCCGCGCTGGTGGGCTTCCCGCTGCTCGGCGTGATCCTGGGGCCGGTCTTCAAGGAGAACCTGTCCTGGCGCACGCGCAACCCCGGTCGCAAGAAGGCGTACGTCAAGGCCAGCCTGGCCTGGGGCCTGATCTTCCTCGCGAAGTACGCGATCCTCTTCCCGCTGTACTGGTGGGGCGACGCGACGCAGCTCGGCTGGGTGCTGATCGCGCTGAAGCTGCCGCCGATGGTGCTCGCGGTGTACTTCACCTGGCTCTTCCTGGCGCAGGCGCCGCCGCCGATCAACGTGATCGCGGAGTGGGAGGCGGAGGAGGCCGCGGAGAAGGCGGCCAAGGCTGCCGCGAAGGGGCACGGGGCCTGACCCGTACGCCGACCAGGGGTCGCAGCCGGATGGCTGCGGCCCCTGCTGTGTGCCGGGCGGCGGTACGGGGCTGCGGGTGCGGCCGGGTGCCCTGCGGGGCTGGTCCCCTACCCACCCTTCCACCGTTCCCCGGGCTACGCCCGGACCCCGTAGAGCCCGGCGCCGCGCCCCGGCTCGCCGGGCTGCGTCCGGACCCGCCCCGGCGGGTGGTGCCCGGGGGCGCGCAGCCTCGTACGGCTTGGGATGTGCGAAGGGGCGGCTGACCGTGGTGGTCAGCCGCCCCTTCGGCGGTTCAGCGGGACCGCAGGTCAGTCCGCGGCCTGGAGGAGGTCCTCCAGCTGCTCCTCGCGGGCCTGGGCGGCCACGAAGAGGAGCTCGTCGCCGGGCTCCAGGGTCTCCTCGCCGTGCGGCGTGAGCACCCGGTTGCCGCGGATGATCGTGACCAGCGAGGTGTCCTCGGGCCAGGTGATCTCGCTGATCTGCTTGCCCGCGACCTGGGAGTCGGCGGGCAGGGTCAGCTCGACGAGGTTGGCGTCGCCGTGGCTGAAGCGCAGCAGCCGGACCAGGTCGCCGACGCTGACGGCCTCCTCGACCAGCGCCGACATCAGGCGCGGCGTGGAGACGGCCACGTCGACGCCCCAGGACTCGTTGAAGAGCCACTCGTTCTTCGGGTTGTTCACCCGCGCCACGACCCGGGGGACCCCGTACTCGGTCTTGGCGAGGAGGGAGACGACCAGATTGACCTTGTCGTCACCGGTCGCGGCGATGACCACGTTGCAGCGCTGGAGCGCCGCCTCGTCGAGCGAGGTGATCTCGCAGGCGTCGGCCAGCAGCCACTCGGCCTGCGGCACCCGCTCCACCGAGATGGCGGTCGGGGCCTTGTCCACGAGGAGCACCTCGTGGCCGTTCTCCAGGAGCTCGCCCGCGATGGAACGGCCCACCGCACCGGCTCCGGCGATCGCGACCCTCATGCGTGTGCCTCCTCAGGACCCTCGGCGAAGGCTGCCTCCACCTTGTCGATCTCGTCCGTCCGCATCATCACGTGGACGAGGTCGCCCTCCTGGAGGACGGTCGCCGATGTCGGCAGCATGGCCTCGCCCAGCCGGGTGAGGAAGGCGACGCGGACGCCGGTCTCCTCCTGCAGCCGGCTGACCTTCTGGCCGATCCAGGCGGTGGAGGTGTGCACCTCCGCGAGCTGGACACCGCCGCTCGGGTCGCGCCACAGCGGCTCGGCGCCCGAGGGCAGCAGCCGGCGGAGCATCTGGTCGGCCGTCCAGCGGACGGTGGCGACGGTGGGGATGCCCAGGCGCTGGTAGACCTCGGCGCGCTTGGGGTCGTAGATGCGGGCGGCGACGTTCTCGACGCCGAACATCTCACGGGCCACCCTGGCGGCGATGATGTTGGAATTGTCACCACTGCTCACCGCGGCGAAGGCGCCCGCCTCCTCGATGCCGGCCTCGCGCAAGGTGTCCTGGTCGAAGCCGACTCCGGTGACCCGGCGGCCGCCGAAGGACGCCCCCAGCCGGCGGAATGCGGTGGGGTCCTGGTCGATGACCGCGACCGTATGCCCCTGCTGTTCCAGGGTCTGCGCGAGGGCGGAGCCCACTCTTCCGCAGCCCATAATGACGATGTGCACGGCCGTCCTTCCGGCTGTCAGCGGCTCGCTGGGTTCCAGCCTCTTTGCTGCTCTGGCTTAACAGGGTCTCAGACCATGGCCCAAGCTACACACGGGCGGTCACCACTGTGGCCATTTGCGCGGGAGGCGGGGCTCCTTTGCCCTGGATGCGGTGCGACTTCCCGTCGTATAGGGGTGGAGGGTTCGTCAGGCCGATTTCGAACGCTTACGATCCTCTGCGTGTCCAAACTGACCGACGTGCCCAAACGGATCCTGATCGGCCGGGCGCTACGAAGCGACCGCCTCGGGGAAACCCTCCTTCCCAAGCGGATCGCCCTCCCCGTGTTCGCGTCCGACCCGCTCTCCTCGGTGGCATATGCCCCCGGCGAGGTCCTGCTGGTCCTGTCGATCGCAGGCGTGTCGGCGTACCACTTCAGCCCCTGGATCGCCGTCGCGGTCGTGGTGCTGATGTTCACGGTGGTCGCCTCCTATCGGCAGAACGTCCACGCCTACCCCAGCGGCGGCGGTGACTACGAGGTCGCCAACACCAACCTCGGCCCCAGGGCCGGCCTCACCGTCGCGAGCGCCCTGCTCGTCGACTACGTCCTCACGGTCGCCGTGTCGATCTCCTCCGGCGTCGAGAACCTCGGCTCCGCAGTCGATTTCGTCATCGAGCACAAAGTGCTCTCCGCGATCATCATGATTCTGTTGCTTACGCTGATGAATCTGCGGGGCGTGAAGGAATCCGGGAACCTCTTCGCCATCCCGACCTACGTGTTCGTCGGCGCCGTCTTCGTGATGATCGCCTGGGGCGCCTGGCGCGGCCTGGTCATGGGCGACACCATGGAGGCCCCGACGGCCGGCCTGGAGATCAAGGCCGAACACCAGGGGTTGGCCGGTTTCGCGCTGGTCTTCCTGCTGCTGCGCGCCTTCTCCTCCGGCTGCGCCGCGCTGACGGGCGTCGAGGCCATCAGCAACGGCGTACCCGCCTTCCGCAAGCCCAAGAGCAAGAACGCGGCCACCACCCTCGCCCTCATGGGCGGCCTGGCCGTCACCATGTTCTGCGGGATCATCGGCCTGGCCATGGCCACCGACGTCAAGATGGCGGAGAAGCCCGCCACCGACCTGCTGGAGAACGGCGTCCCGGTCGGCACCGGCTACGTCCAGCACCCGGTCATCTCCCAGGTCGCCGAGGCCGTCTTCGGCAACGGCAGCTTCCTCTTCATCGTGCTCGCCGCCGCCACCGCGCTAGTCCTGTTCCTCGCCGCGAACACCGCGTACAACGGCTTCCCGCTGCTCGGCTCGATCCTCGCCCAAGACCGCTACCTGCCGCGCCAGCTGCACACCCGCGGCGACCGCCTCGCCTTCTCCAACGGCATCGTGCTCCTCGCGGGCGCCGCGATACTGCTGGTGTGGATCTACGACGCCGACTCGACGAAGCTGATCCAGCTCTATATCGTCGGCGTCTTCGTCTCCTTCACGCTGAGCCAGATCGGCATGGTCCGGCACTGGAACCGCCACCTGCGCTCCGAGCGGGACCCGGCCGCCCGCCGCCGGATGCACCGGTCCCGGGCGATCAACACCTTCGGCGCCTTCTTCACCGGCATGGTGCTGGTGGTCGTCCTGGCCACCAAGTTCACCCACGGCGCCTGGGTCGCCCTCCTCGGCATGGTCATCTTCTACGGAACGATGTCCGCGATCCGCAAGCACTACGACCGGGTCTCCGAGGAGATCGCCGCCGCCGAGGGCCCGAGCGACGACAGCGTGCGCCCCTCGCGGGTCCACTCCATCGTCCTGGTCTCCAAGGTCCACAAGCCCACCCTGCGCGCCCTGGCCTTCGCCAAGCTGACCCGCTCGGACCGGCTGGAGGCGCTCAGCATCAGCGTCGACCCGGCCGAGACCAAGGCCCTGCGCGAGGAGTGGGAGCGGCGCGGCATCAACGTCCCGCTCAAGATCCTCGACTCCCCGTACCGCGAGATCACCCGCCCGGTCGTCGAGTACGTGAAGGGCCTGCGCAGCGAGAACCCGCGCGACGCCGTCAGCGTCTACATCCCCGAGTACGTGGTCGGACGCTGGTACGAGCACCTGCTGCACAACCAGAGCGCCCTGCGCCTCAAGGGCCGGCTGCTCTTCACCCCCGGCGTGATGGTCACCTCGGTGCCCTACCAGCTGGAGTCCTCGGAGCTGGCGAAGAAGCGGGCGAAGAAGCGCGCGGAGTGGAACGCCCCGGGCGCGGTGCGCCGCGGGCCGGTCGACACCCCGCGTCCGCGTCCCAAGGACCCGGCGGGGAAGTAGCTCCGCAGCCCCGGAATCGGGGTGGCGAACGGCCGGACGAGATCCACGTAAACTGGTGGGTCGGTCGTCCGGCCGTTCCTTTTCGATTCTGATCTTCTGATCCACATCTCCTTGGAGTCTCCCCACCATGACGAGCGAGCAGAACGAGAAGCAGTCACTGGTCGGGGAGGAGTACGAGGTCGAGGTCGGCCCCGTCGCGCACGGCGGGCACTGCATCGCCCGGACCGCCGAGGGCCGTGTCCTGTTCGTCCGGCACACGCTGCCCGGCGAGAAGATCATCGCGCGGGTCACCGAGGGCGACGCCGACTCCCGCTTCCTGCGGGCCGACGCCATCACCGTCCTCGACCCCTCCAAGGACCGCGTCGAGGCCCCCTGCCCGTACGCCGGCCCCGGCGCGTGCGGCGGCTGCGACTGGCAGCACGCCAAGCCGGGCGCCCAGCGCCGGCTCAAGGGCGAGGTCATCGCCGAGCAGCTGCTGCGGCTCGCCGGGCTCACCCCGGAGCAGGCCGGCTGGGACGGTACGGTCATGCCGGCCGAGGGCGACAAGGTGCCCGCCGGGCAGGTCCCGCAGTGGCGCACCCGCGTGCAGTACGCGATCGACGAGGACGGCGTCGTGGGCCTGCGCAAGCACCGCTCGCACGACATCCAGCCGGTCGAGCACTGCATGATCGCGGCGCCCGGCGTCACCGAGCTCGGCATCGAGCAGCAGGACTGGCCCCAGATGGCCACCGTCGAGGCCATCGCCGCCACGGGCTCGGGTGACCGCCAGGTGGTCCTGACCCCCCGCCCCGGCGGCCGCCTCCCCCTCGTCGAACTCGACAAGCCGGTCTCGGTCCTGCGCGTCGAGGAGAAGGACGGCGGGGTCCACCGCGTCCACGGCCGCCCCTTCGTGCGCGAGCGCGCCGACGGCCGCACGTACCGCGTGGGCATGGGCGGCTTCTGGCAGGTCCACCCGCAGGCCGCGGACACCCTGATCAAGGCCGTCATGCAGGGTCTGATGCCGCGCAAGGGCGAGATGGCCCTCGACCTCTACTGCGGCGTCGGCATCTTCGCGGGCGCCCTCGCGGAACGCCTCGGCGAGACCGGCGCGGTCCTGGGCATCGAGTCCACGAAGCGCGCGGTCGAGGACGCCCGCCACAACCTCACGGACTTCCCCCGCGTCCGCATCGAGCAGGGCAAGGTCGAGCAGATCCTCCCGAAGACCGGCATCACCGAGTGCGACCTGGTCGTCCTGGACCCGCCCCGCGCGGGCGCCGGCAAGCAGGCGGTCCGCCAGGTCGCCGGCCTCACCCCGCGCCGCATCGCCTACGTGGCCTGCGACCCGGCCGCCCTCGCCCGCGACCTGGCCTACTTCCAGGAGGCGGGCTACAAGGTCCGCACCCTGCGCGCCTTCGACCTCTTCCCGATGACCCACCACGTGGAGTGCGTGGCGATCCTGGAGCGAGTGGCGAAGGACGCCTGACCCGCAGACCGTCGATGGGCGGGGTTGGCCTTGCTAGCCCTGCCTGATCGCGGAGATGTCGAACTCCAGGACGACCTTGTCGCCGACCAGTACGCCGCCGCCTTCCAGGGCGGCGTTCCAGGTCACGCCGAACTCCTTGCGGGAGATGGTCACCGATCCTTCGAGGCCGACCCGCAGGTTCCCGTAGGGGTCGACCGCGTTGCCGGAGTATTCGAAGTCGATGGTGACCGGGCGGGTGGTGTCCTTGATGGTCAGGTCGCCGGTGACGCGGTACTCGGTGTCGGAGAGGGTCTCGACCGAGGTGCTGCGGAAGGTGATGTCGGGGAAGTCGGGGGCGTTCAGGAAGTCGTTGGTGCGCAGGTGCTGGTCGCGCTGCTCGACGCCGGTGTCGATGCTGTCGGCCTTGATCACCACCTGGCCGGTGGATCGGGCCGGGTCGGCGCCGTCCAGGTGGGCGGAGCCCTCGAACTGGTGGAACGCGCCGCGGACCTTGGTCACCATGGCGTGGCGGGCGACGAAGCCGATCCGGGTGTGCGCGGGGTCGAGGACGTAGTCGCCGGTGAGCGCGGTGAGTTCGGCGGTCATGGTGGGGTGCCTCCGGGGGCCGGGATCCCGGCGGCGGTGTGCCGGGATCGTTTCGGCCCACGCTAGGGCGCGAGCGGTTCCCGACCCGGCCGGACGCACGGGGCGGCGGCGAAGTGCACTCCGACCAGCGACCTCGGGCCGGGCCGGCGACCCCGGGCCGGGCCGCCCCGGGAACCTCCCGGGGGGGCCGGGGTTTCGGGGGTGTTGCTCCCTTTCTGGCGGGGGGGGGGGTGGACCCCCCCGCACATTCCGCCGAGTGTGGCCGGGAATTTCGTTC
>NZ_JBHWMB010000092.1:24863-27700 GCF_042730015.1 Streptomyces sp. NPDC059957
GGGTTTGCGGGGGTTGTTTCGGCAAAGGGGGGGGGGGGAGTGTTTCCCGCCCGGCGGGGAGGGGGGGGGGGGGGGAAAGGGGCCCTCCGACAAGCGACTTGGGCCCGGTCCGCCACCCCCGGCCCCCCCCGCCCGGGGACCGTCCGGGGCGGGCCGGGGTTCAGGGGGTGTTGCCCGGTTACGGGCGGGTGGTGAGGTAGCCGCCCATGGACTTGAAGTAGGTGGTGGCCGGGAGTTCGGTGCCGTCTTCCGTGCGGACGCTGGTGATGGCCAGGCCGCGGTTCCGGCCCGTGCGGGCGTCCGCGCCGGCGACGATGACCACGCCTTCGCCCTCGCGGTAGAAGATGCGGCCCGGGGTGCCGCCGTAGCGGCCCTCGGAGACGACGGCCGTGAGGATCTCCAGGCGCTTGCCCTTGTGGAAGGTGAAGGCGGCGGGGTAGGGGGCCGACTGGGCGCGGACCAGGCGCTCCAGGGTTTCCGCGGGCCAGGACCAGTCGATGCGGATGTCCTCCTCGGCCCTCTTGTGGAAGAAGGTGGCCTGCGAGCGGTCCTGCTTCGTGAACTCCGTCCGGCCGGACGCGATGAGGTCGAGGGCGGCGATCGTCACCGGGGCGATCAGGTCGACCGTCTTGTGGAACAGGTCCGTGGTCGTGTCCGTCGGGCCGACGGGGATCGAGCGCTGCATGACGATGTCGCCGGCGTCGAGCACCTCGTCCATCATGTGCGCCGTCACGCCGACTTCGGGCTCGCCGTTGATGAGGGCCCAGATGAGGGGGGAGAAGCCCGCGTACTTGGGGAGGAGGGAGTCGTGGATGTTGAGCGTGCCGTGCCGGGGGAGCGTGTAGATGCGCGGGGGGATCCAGGTGCGCCAGTTGTTCGCGACGAGGATGTCCGCGTCGGCTTCCTTGAGCTGCTGGAACAGCTCCTCGTCGTCGGGGCGGTTGCGGATGACGACCGGGACGCCGTGCTCCTCGGCGAGGTCGGCGACCGAGTCGCTCCAGATCTTCTCGTAGGCGTGCTCGCTCTTGGGGTGGGTCACGACCATGACGACGTCGTGCTCGGAGTCCAGGAGCGCCTTCAGGGTGCGATGGCCCCAGGTCTGATAGCCGAACATGACGACCCGCATACGGGTTCCTCCTCAGAGAGCGAAATGAGCAAAGGCAAGTAAAGCAAGGCTTACCTAACGGCGCAACAACCCCGATTCTGGGCTTGATTGACCCGAGTGTGGGTCTGTTGTCCGGTTTGCCTGGTCGACAGGCCGTCTGGATCAGGTTAGCTTTACCTAAGTTCCACTCGGCTGCCGGTCACCGGTGCGCCTGGACTCCCCCTTTCCCCCACCCCTGACAAGACGCCTGGCAGGCGGCTGTCCCGCACCAAATGGGAGTGACATGTCACAGGCTCTTCCTGGCGACGCACCACTGATCCACGACCTGATCGGTATCGGCTTCGGGCCGTCGAACGTCGCCATGGCGATCGCGCTCAGCGAGCACAACGTGCGCGTCGGAAGGCAAGAGGCGGTCACCGCTCACTTCTTCGAGCAGCAGCCCCAGTTCGGGTGGCACCGCGGCATGCTCATCGACGACGCGACGATGCAAGTGTCGTTCATGAAGGACCTGGTGACGCTCCGGAACCCGACGAGCGAATACAGCTTCCTCTGCTACCTGCAGGAGAAGGGCCGGCTGATCGACTTCGTCAACCACAAGAACCTGTTCCCGCTCCGGGTCGAGTTCCACGACTACCTCGAGTGGGCCGCGGCCAAGGTCGACGACATGGTCTCGTACGGCCACCAGGTCGTCTCCGTCGAGCCCGTGCTGCGTGACGGCGTCATCGAGTACCTCGACGTGACGGCGCGCTCCGGCGACGAGGTCGTCGTCCACCGGGCCCGCAACCTCGTCATCTCCACCGGCCTGCGCCCGGTCATGCCCGAGGGCGTCGAGCGGACCGACCACGTCTGGCACAACACCGACCTGCTGAAGAAGATCGACGGCCTGGAGGGCAGCGAGCCCACCCGCTTCGTCGTGGTCGGCGCCGGCCAGAGCGCCGCCGAGAACGTGGCCTACCTGCACCGCCGTTTCCCGCAGGCCGAGGTCTGCGCGGTCTTCTCCCGCTACGGCTACAGCCCGGCGGACGACAGCAGCTTCGCCAACCGCATCTTCGACCCCCAGGCGGTGGACGAGTACTTCACCGCCCCGGAGGACGTGAAGCAGCGGCTGATGGGCTACCACGGCAACACCAACTACTCCGTGGTCGACATCGACCTCATCGACGACCTGTACCGCCAGTCGTACCAGGAGAAGGTGCTCGGCACCGAGCGGCTCCGCTTCCTGAACGTCTCGCGCCTGACGGGCGTTGAGGAGACGGCCGACGGGGTCCGCGCCAGCATCAAGTCCCTCGTCACCGGCGAGGAGAGCGTGCTCGACGCCGACGTCGTGGTGTGCGCCACCGGCTACCAGCAGGCCGACGGCCTGGGCCTGCTCGGCGAGGTCGCGGACCGCTGCCACCGCGACGACCAGGGCCGGATCCGCGTCGAGCGCGACTACCGGGTGACGACCGACCTCGAACTGAGCTGCGGCATCTACCTCCAGGGCGGAACCGAGCACACCCACGGCATCACCTCCTCCCTGCTGTCCAACACCGCGGTACGGGTCGGCGAGATACTCGACTCGATCCTCGACCGGAACCTCAAGGCCGTGCCCGAGCAGGCCCGCCCGGTGACCGGGGGAGCCGCCGGAGCCCGCCAGCCGGCCGTCTAGTGCTGTGACCGGGAAGGTTCACCGGGTCGGGGGGGACCGCAAAAAAGACCCCCCACCCTTTCTGCACCCAAAAGACACCCCCTC